>JAFUXZ010000146.1 GCA_017470795.1 Paludibacteraceae bacterium | reverse complement strand
CGCTACCAACTGCGCCACATTCCGATCTTTGTCGTCCGAATGACTTCGGACTCGGGATTTTTCTTGTCAATGCCGCTGTCAGGCTTTCCGGCTTCTGCGTGTGAAGCGTTTCTTCTTGCCTGCATCGGGCTGCTCCGTCATCAACGCCCTGCACTGTTCTTCGGTCAGACTCTTTGCATCCAGCGTCTTCGGGATCTTGTAGTTCACTCCATTGCAGGTGAAGTAGGGACCATAGCGGCCGTTTATCACCTGTATGTCGCCAAAGGTGCTAATCACCTTGTTACGCTCGGCTTCCTGCTTCTCCCTGATGATTTCAACGGCTCTTTCGAGCGTGATCTTGAGGGGGTCGTCAGCCTTAGGTATGGAGTAGTAGGCTCCGTCATACTTGACGTACGGACCAAATCGGCCGCTGCCGACGTCTACTGCCTTCCCGTCATGCTCGCCCAGGTTCCTCGGCAACTTGAACAGCTCCAAAGCCTCTTCAAGTGTGATGGTCTCAAGCGACTGCCCTGACTTTAGCGGTGCAAAGATAGGCTTTTTTTCGTCATTGGCCGCACCTATCTGCACAAAAACACCAAATTTTCCGATTTTCACCGATACCGGACGCCCTGTTGCGGGGTCTGTACCGAGGTTCCGCTCGCCTACTTTACGCTCTGAGTTCTCCATCGTCTTCTCCACCTCTGGATGGAAATGCCTGTAGAACCTGTCGATGGACGACTTCCACTCTTCTTGTCCGTCGGCTATCTTGTCAAAGGTCTTCTCCACATCGGCGGTGAAGTTATAGCTCATGATGTCGGGGAAGTATTCGGTCAGGAAGTCGTTGACCACAATCCCGATGTCTGTCGGGAGCAGTTTGCCTTTGTCAGACCCGACGGTTTCTTCTTTGGTCTGATCAGATATTTTGCTGCCTTTGAGCGTCAGCAGGTTGTACTTGCGCTTCTCGCCGGCCCGGTTGCCTTTTTCCACATACTTCCGATTCTGTATGGTTGATATGGTCGGTGCGTATGTGCTCGGACGGCCGATGCCGAGTTCTTCCATCTTGCGTACAAGGCTGGCTTCGGTGTATCTTGCAGGGCTCTGCGTGAAGCGTTCCTGCGCAACGACCTGTGCGGCTTCAAGGCGCTGACCTGCCTTCATGTGGGGCAGGACGCCGCTCTGCACCGCTTCGGGTTCGTTGTCCGTTGATTCGATGTAGACCCGCAGGAAGCCGTCGAAGGTGATGGTCTCGCCGTTGGCTACGAAGTGGTGGGGCTGACCGTCTATCTGAATGCTGATGGTGGTGCGCTCCACCTGTGCATCTGCCATCTGCGATGCGATGGTCCGTTTCCATATCAGGTCATACAGCCGCTGTTCCTGCGCTGTTCCGCTGATGGTCTGACGGTCCATATAGGTAGGCCGGATGGCTTCGTGAGCCTCCTGAGCTCCTGCGGTATGCGTTGTAAACTGGCGCGTCTTGACGTATTGCTCGCCTGCCAGTTTGATGATTTCGGCTTTCGACGTACCGATGGCGAGTTGTGACAGATGTACGGAGTCTGTACGCATGTAGGTGATGAGTCCTGACTCATACAGCCCCTGTGCGATGCGCATGGTCTGTGCCACGGGCAGGCCGAGTTTGCGCGATGCCTCCTGCTGCAGCGTACTGGTGGTGAAGGGCGGTGCCGGTGAGCGATGTGCCGGCTTCTGCTGGATGTCCACAACGGTCAGGCCGGCCTGCTTGCAGTGCTCAAGGAAGTCGAGCGCTTCCTGCTTGGTCTGGAAGCGTGTGTCGAGTTCTGCGTCAAAGGTGCACGCCTTGCCCTCGGCATCGGTGCCTGTCAGCTGAGCCGTGACGCGATAACTTGCTTCTGGGCGGAACTTCTGTATCTCGCGCTCACGCTCCACTATCAGCCGCACCGCCACGGACTGCACGCGCCCTGCCGACAGCGAGGGCTTTATCTTGCGCCACAATATCGGCGAGAGTTCATAGCCCACGATGCGGTCCAGCACGCGGCGTGCCTGCTGTGCATCTACTAGATTCAGGTCTATCTGCCGGGGCTGCTCAATGGCTTTGAGAATGGCCGGCTTCGTAATCTCATGGAAGACGATACGGCGCGTTGTCTCAGGCTTCAGCTGCAGCACTTCGTTCAGATGCCATGCGATGGCTTCTCCTTCGCGGTCTTCATCAGATGCGAGCCATACGGTCTGTGCCTTGTCGGCCGCAGCTTTCAGTTCGCTCACGAGCTTTTTCTTGTCGGGCGATATGCTGTAGTTCGGCTCATAGTTGTGCTCGAAGTCAATACCTATTCCGTGCTCGCTCAAATCGCGGATATGGCCTCGGCTGGACATCACATGAAAGTCCTTACCCAAGAACTTCTCTATCGTTTTGGCTTTGGCGGGTGACTCTACAATGACGAGATTCTTTTCCATACCGGTTTGTTCGCTTTTTAGGGCGCAAAAGTACGTATATTTTTTCAATTATCCGGTTTGGCACGGCATACGCAAGCTCCGTCGGCTGACCCGCGTGCCGACCTGTGTGCTGACCGGCATCCCTGCCGTGCGTCGCCTGAAGGGCTGCAACAGGTGGCAGGAAGAGCTGACACCGCGCGCTCCGGCCAACATCGGCAGACGCATGCCGAGTGCCTGCAGCGGTGTGCTGTCAGGCCGATGGTAACGATGAGCCGCACTGCCGCCGGCAGAGGCGGGTCAGGCGGGTGTTTGGGTGCGGGCAAAGCCCAGTGCGGCAGCAGACGGGGTCTGTTGCTGCAGGCGGTTGAGAGATGTTCTGAAGCAGGGGGAATGGATGAGGGCAATCCGGGCGGCCGTCGCCGAGGTGCCGCATGGTTTCATGGAGGGGCGGGCAGGCGGATATGGAGTGAGGGATGCCTTGAGGACCGGAGGCCGGGGCTGAATCACTTCAGCTCATAGCCGAAATGGCGCAGGTCCTGATCGCGGTTGCGCCAGTCACGCTCCACCTTGACGAAAAGCTGCAGGAACACCTGCTTGCCAAAGAAGGCTTCCAGGTCGCGACGGGCTTCCGAGCCCACACGTTTGAGCATCTTGCCGCCACGCCCGATGATGATGCCCTTCTGCGAGTCGCGCTCAACGTAGATGATTGCGCCGATGCGTATCAGGGAGTCTTCTTCCTTGAAGGTCTCGACCTCCACCTCAACGCTGTAGGGGATTTCCTTGTCGTAGTTGAGCAGTATCTTCTCGCGAATGATTTCGTTGACGAAGAAGCGTGCAGGGCGGTCGGTCAGTTCGTCTTTGTCAAAGTAAGGGGGACATTCGGGCAGCAGTTCCTTAATGCGGTTCAGGAGCGTATCCACCCCGAAGCGGCGCAGGGCAGAGATGGGGTGCACCTCGGCCTCCGGCAGGACGCGGTGCCACTGCTCAACGAGGTTTTCGAGCGTCTCCTGCGTGACGAGGTCGATCTTGTTGATCACCAGCAGCTTGGGCGCAGGGTTCTGGCGCACCTTGTCGACGAAGTCTTCGTTCTTCTCCCAGTTGTCGACCACGTCGGTCACATAGAGCAGCACATCGGCATCGACCAGGGCAGAGCGTGATAAGTCGAGCATCGATTCCTGCAGCCTGTACTTGGGCTTGAGCACTCCCGGCGTATCACTGTAGACAATCTGGAAATCCTCGCCGTTGACGATTCCCATGATGCGGTGACGGGTGGTCTGCGCCTTGCTCGTGATGATACTCAGTCGCTCGCCCACGAGCTGGTTCATCAGCGTTGATTTGCCGACGTTCGGATTGCCGACAATGTTTACGAATCCTGATTTATGCATGCGTGTCGCTTATTCTTGGTTTGGCTGCGTCTCTGCGGCTGCTCCCTGATGCAGCAGGACGCTTTCTATAATCTGCACATATTGTTCTTTGGGCATCAGACCTTTTGTCACGATGGGCTGCCCGTCGACCGGCACGTAGACAATCGTCGGGATGCTGGCCGCCCCGAAGACGCGCCCCAGCAAACGGTCACGCTCGATGTCGGTCTTGTAGAAGCACACGCGGCCACAGTACTGTTCGGCCAACTCTTCCATAATCGGAGCCAGTCGCTTGCAGGGTCCGCACCAAGTCGTGTAGCAATCAATCACACACGGCATACTGCCCTTGTAAGCCCACGCCGTAGTGTCCAGCCGTGCTATGTCCTGACTGCACATCTCCGTCGTCAGGTATTCCACATGGCACACCTCCGGTATCTCCACCGGCTCTTCAGCAACCGGAACGGGCTTTGCTTTCTTTCGTGCCTGAAGTGCAAGCGGCAACGTCAGCACGAATATCAGGAGTAAGAGCGTTGGGATTGGCTTGGTCATGATTCGCATTCATGAAAAAAGGTTGGAAATCTGCGTCTCGTCAACGAGGGCTATCACCGGATGCCCGGACGGGTCGACAGCATGCATCGGACAGGCGAACAGACGCTCAACCAGGCGGCGCATCTCATCGACCGACAGCCGCTGCCCGACGCGTATGGCCGCCGACGTTGCCAGCGATGCCGCCATCCGCTCCTGACGGCTGTCAAGCGCAGCATCTGTCTGCTCCGACACGGCCGAGAGGATGTCTTCAAGGGCGGCAATGGGCGACTCGCTCAGTTCGGCCGGCACACCCGTCACCTCATACTGCCCCGCCTCCCTTGGCTGAAGCATAAAGCCCAGACTCTGCAACTGCGGCAGCAGCGACTCCATCAGCGGCTGCTGGGACACCCCGACCTGCCAGAGTTCAGGAAAGAGCAGCTGTTGCGTTGCGGCCGGCTGCGAGGACAGCTGGCGCATGTACTGATCGAACAGGATGCGCACATGAGCCCGGCGCTGGTCTATCAGCATCACGCCCGAATGACTGTTGGTCAGGATGTAGCGCCGACAAATCTGAAACAGATCGCCGTCAGCATCTGCCGCTGCCTGAACACCCGCTTGCACAGCCTGCTCCGTAAAGAGCTTCGACTGCGCTGCCTCAGGACGCTGCCTGTCGGTCAGACCCTCATACAGCCGCTCCCATTGCGTTGTTGAGGCAGCGGCATGCGCCCGCCCGGCAGGATTGGAAAAAGGATTGTAAGACGGGTCAAAAGACACTTGGGGAGCACGCACACGCTCCAGCTCTTCGTGCGTCGCCACCGGAATCTGAACCGCATCGTCCTGATCAAAGTCAATGCGCGAGACAGCCGCAAACTTGCCGATGGCCTCCTTGACCGCCGCAAGCAGCAACGGCCAGATGGTCTGCTCGTCGGCAAAGTGAATCTCCGTCTTGGTCGGGTGTATGTTGACGTCAATCGACGACGGGTCAATATCAAAATAGATGAAGTAATGCGGATTCACATCATGCGCAAGCATCCCCTCATAAGCCGTCATGACGGCCTTGTGAAAATAAGGATGACGCATGTAGCGCCCGTTGACGAAGAAGTACTGCTGCGCCGTCTTCTGCGCCATCTCCGGCCTGCACACATAGCCGCGTATGTTGACCAGCGGCGTCTGTGTCTCAACCGTGAGCAACTGACGCGCGAAGTTATGTTTCGACGCCGTAGAGAAGACCGCGTCAATACGCTGCTTGGTCGTCGCCTCCGGCAGTTGATACAGACGCTGCCCGTCAGAGGTCAGCGTGAAACTCACCTGCGGATTGACCAGCACGATGCGATGAAACTCCGTCAGCAGATTGCGCAGTTCAGTCGTGTTGCTCTTCAGAAAGCGCCGACGCGCCGGAGTGTTGAAAAACAGGTTCTTGACGCTGATGTTCGTCCCGACCGGGCACTGTACCGGCTGCTGACTCTCCACCTCCGAACCGGCCATGACCAGCAAGGTGCCGAGTTCGGCATCGGCTGTACGCGTCCGGAGCTCTACCTGAGACACTGCCACAATCGAAGGAAGTGCCTCGCCACGGAACCCCATGGTGTGCAGATTGAACAGATCTATGGCATCACGGATTTTGGACGTCGCATGCCGCTCGAAAGCCATGCGCGCATCCGTTTCCGACATCCCCCTGCCGTTGTCTATCACCTCAAGTAAGGTCCGGCCGGCATCGGTAAGGATGATCTCTACCTGCGTAGCCCCTGCGTCGATGGAGTTCTCCACCAACTCTTTCAGCACTGAAGCCGGCCGTTGAACCACCTCACCGGCTGCAATCTGATTGGCTACACTATCGGGTAGCAGATGTATTATACTTGCCAAGACGTCAGGTTTTTATGGCATTAGATTCGTTCTTCGACCCACTTGCGGGCATTGATGAAGGCCTGAAGCCATGGTGTTGCCTCGTCCGTACGGCGTCCGGCCGGATATTCCGCCCATTGCCACGGGAAGACAGCACGCTCCAGGTGGGGCATCATGGCGATATGGCGGCCGTCAGCCGAGCAGATTCCTGCTACATCATAGTCAGAGCCGTTGGGATTGCCCGGGTAGGCATGATACGCATATTTCAACACGACATTATAATGTTCTTCTGCCTCCGGCAGCTGGAAACGTCCCTCACCATGCGCTACCCAGATACCGAGACTCGCGCCTTCCATATTGCCGAACATCACGGAGTTGTTACCCGGAATGCGCACACTCAGGAAGTTGCTCTCAAACTTGTGTGACTCATTGTGAAGCATGCGCGGATGCTGTGCGTCCTGCGGCATAATCAGGCCCAGCTCCATCATCAGCTGGCAGCCGTTGCACACCCCGAGCGACAGCGTGTCAGGACGGCTGTAGAAGTCCTGAAGCGCACGGCGCGCACGGTCGTTATAGCAGAAGCTTCCGGCCCACCCTTTGGCCGACCCGAGCACATCGCTGTTGGAGAATCCGCCGCAGAAGACAATCATATTGACATCCTTCAGGTCCTCACGTCCCGACTGGAGGTCAGACGTGTGCACGTCTTTCACATCAAAGCCCGCAAGGTAGAGGGCGTAGGCCATCTCGCGCTCGCCGTTGGTGCCCTTCTCGCGGATGATAGCCGCACGTATGCCGGAGGGTTTTCTG
>JAFUXZ010000145.1 GCA_017470795.1 Paludibacteraceae bacterium | reverse complement strand
GTGGCACAGGCTCCGGAGAGCATGCTCGACACGATGAACACCATGTTGCATAATCCGCCGCAGAACGAATTCAGGTTTGTCGGAGGGTTGGCGTTGCCGCCGATGGAGAGCGTGCCGCTGATGAGCCACGGATACATCGTGATGCTGGCGCAGTAGTTGGCCAGGCTCGTCTCATCGTTTTTGTAGATGAAGTGCTGGTTGAGCAGTGAGAGGTAGCGGTCGGAGACTTCCTTGCCATACATCTGTTTGATGCGGTCGGTCAGCAGGCGGCGGTTCAGGCGAATGAAGCTCGACTTGGGAAGCTCTCCGATCAGTGTGGCGATATTCTTGTGTTCTACGTTGGCGTTTGCGTCATACTTGCTGCCGGTGGCTGGGTTGGCTGCAGCGCAGTAGCTGGTAAGAAACTCCAGCTTGTCGCGCGTCTCACGATCCTCGGTGTGCTGGTTGCGGTATAATATATAGGTCTTGGCCACTTTGTAGTAGCCCTCGGCCATGAGTGCCACCTCAACCTGATTCTGGATCTCCTCGACGGTAATGTCGTTGTAGATGTGCAGGTG
Source organism: Paludibacteraceae bacterium (assembly GCA_017470795.1). Classification (GTDB taxonomy): domain Bacteria; phylum Bacteroidota; class Bacteroidia; order Bacteroidales; family Paludibacteraceae; genus RGIG4928. The sequence continues at coordinate 8,850 of JAFUXZ010000145.1, read as the reverse complement.
TGAGAGAACGGCGGTCATGATCTCGTCTGTGGCAAAACTGCCTGCAGCGAGAAATGAGCGTGAGATGGCGTTCTTAATCTTTTCGATGGAGAAGATTTCGCGCTTCCCGTCGCGTTTGAGGATGTAGTTTTCCATACGTGCGTATATGTAATTGTTAAGTTTTTCAGTGCCTTTCGTGGCGTTCCGCATGGGGTTCGTGCGGCCGATTTCCGTGTGTCTGTTTTTGCGTGAGACGCGAGGGCAAAGGTAATACTTTCCTGCAAATAGAATATCCGTTTCGGAAAAATTTTTCTCCAAAGTTTTTCAAAAGATTTTCGTTTTGGAAAACTTTTGCGTTTTTCAAAAATCGTAATCGGCTGATAATGAGACGGTGTTATGTCGAAAATGGAAAACTTTGCAGGTTACAGGTGGCTGACGAGTTTACAGATTTATGTCGTCGTGCGGTTTTCGGAGTTTTCTGTTTTGTCGGATGCTGCCCGTCGGCCTGTCGGGCCGGAATGCCTGTTTGGGAGAGGCGTACGGAAGGGCTGAGGACGGGCGGCTCTGCCGGCTGCGCGAGGAGGTCGTCTGCCGGTCGGGTGGTGGACTGTCGGCGGAGCGTGCAGGCAGGGTTTTGCCTGTGCCGCGCCGGTGGCGTGCTGCAGGGGTAAGACGTGGCGGCGGTTGACTCCGGCGGCGCAGACGTCCGTCAGCGGTCGGTTGGCGTCGGCACGCCCGGCTGTTGGCGGCATGATGCATTGTGCCGCCCCGTAGCCGGCGGATATGTCCTTCCGCAGGCTTTGCGGTGTGCCAGACGCGTCAGAAGGCAGGGAGCGGGCCCATCTGTGACGCATGGCGGGCGCGTTCGCAGGCGGGCGAAGGCTTTCTGCATGCCGTTGTGCTTTCAGTTTGATACGCGCTCTAAGGCTCTGTTCATCGGAAGTCTGGCTCTTTTTTAAGGCAGCTATTGCAAGTTTCAGAAAAAAAATAAAAATTTGCAGGGTGAAAAGAGACGCTATCTTTCTGTCTCCCATCGACAAATCGTACCATCAACAACACAGTTATGACTCCGATAACAGACTTTCAGCAGATGGCTGCACGCATGAAGGGCCGTCCGCGCGTGCGTATTGCGGCCATTGAGGCGCATGACGATCATTCGTTCTCGGCGCTCCTGCGCGCGATGCAGGAGGGTTATGCCGACGTGATTTTTGTGGGGAACAAAGACCTGATGACTTCTCATGAGGCCGCACTGGCTCCGCATGCCGGACATTATGAAATCGTTCACGGCGCAGATGTCGATGACTCCTCTGCCAAGGCTGTGGCACTCGTCAGAGCCGGCAAGGCCGACCTGATTATGAAGGGAATTGTCAATACCGACAACGTGCTGCGTGCGGTGCTCAACAAGGAGCATGGCATCCTGCAGCGCGGACGCGTGCTGAGTCATGTGAGCGTGATGAAAAATCCGGCGTACGACAAACTGATGTTCGTCTCCGACGTGGCCGTGATTCCCAACCCGACCCTCGAGCAGCGCGTGCAGATGATACGCTACTGCGCCGACCTCTGTGCGAAGTTTGGCATCGAGCAGCCGCGTGTCGCACTGATTCACTGCACCGAGAAGGTGTCGCCCAAGTTCCCCGTCACGCTCGACTACGAAGCCATCAAGCAGATGGCCGGACGCGGCGAGCTGGGCAACGTGGTGGTAGACGGTCCGCTCGATCTGAAGTGCGCCGTCGACGCTGAGGCTGCCCGTACAAAGGGCATCAGCAGTCCTGTGGCCGGTCAGGCCGACATCATCATCGTGCCCGACATCGAAGCCGGCAATGTGTTCTACAAGACGATGACCACCTTCTCCAATACGGAGCTGGCCGTGACGCTGGTAGGAGCCGACTGCCCGGTGTGCGTCACCAGCCGCGCAGACGAAGAACAGACCAAGTACAACAGCCTGCTCATGGCCTGCCTCAGTGCGGGCCGCTGAAGAGCCTGCCCAATCTACTGCGCATCAGAAGCAGACAACAACAGACCATCATCAATCAATAACGACAACGAACGCAACTATGAGAATCCTTGCCATCAATCCGGGCTCAACCTCAACGAAACTGGGCGTTTTTGACGACACCGAACTCGTGATGCATGCCACCATCAACCATCCCTACGATGTGATAAAGCAATATCCGACGGCGATGGAAGAATTTGAGTATCGCAAGCAGACCATTATTGAAGAACTGAACAAACAGCATATCCCGATTCTTTTTGACGTGATTGTCGGGCGTGGCGGGCTTGTCAAGCCTATCGAGTCGGGTGTGTACGAACTGAACGAACAGGTGATTGAAGACACGATGCATCCGCGTCTGCACCATGCCTGCAATCTGGGGTCGCTCATTGCCCTGAGCATGGCACGCGATATTGAAGGCTGCCGCGCACTGACGGCCGACCCGGGCGTGGTTGACGAGCTGGACGACGTGGCGCGCATCACCGGGCTGCCCGATATGCCGCACATGACCATCTGGCACGCACTGAACCAACGCGAGATTGCCAAGCGCTACTGCAAGGAACACGGCGTGAAATACGAGGAGCAGGACCTGATCGTCAGTCATATCGGATCGGGCATCTCTTTTGCCATACATCACCATGGGCGCGCAGTAGAGTGCAGCGATGCGCTCTCGGGCGACAGTACGATTACCCCGTCGCGCACAGGACAACTGCCCACCGTCCAGCTGATACACCTCTGCTACAGCGGCAAGTATACCCACGACGAGATGCTCCGCCTCGTCAATGGACATGGCGGACTGGTGGCGCATCTGGGGACATACGACGCCATAGAGATTGAGCGTCGCATCGAAGCAGGTGACGCGCATGCCAAGCTGGTCTACGATGCCATGCTCTATCAGCTGGCACGCAAGCTGGCCTCCCTCGCACCCGTGACCTTCGGGCATGTTGATGCAATCCTGCTGACCGGCGCGCTGACCAACAGCCACTACGTCACAGACTATCTGACAGAACGTCTGCGGTGGATCGCACCCGTGGTGGTATATCCCGGTGAAGATGAGCTCACGGCTTTGGCTCACAATGCCTATGAGGCCATGACGGGGCAGCAGCCGATAAAGGAATATCGCTGACCGGGCGACGCACAGCCGCCGGCTCCTCCGATGGACGATGCGGCAGCACTGACAGCCCGCCGGGCAGACATAACGACATACGCACAGAGCAGAATCCGTATGACTGCTCTGTGCGTATGTCGTTGATGGGTCAGGATGCCCCTGCCGGCGGTCTTACTCGGCTCCCAGTTGCTTCAGCAGCCAGTGAGCGCGGAGGTCCTGCTGCTCCGGATACAGCCAGTGACCACAGTCGAGCGGCGTATAGAGCTGCTTTGGGCAGGTGAGCGTATTGTAGACCGTATAGGTCGACGTCGGACAGCATACCATATCATTATAGCCGAGGAAGAACAGCATCGGCTGCTTGACATAGCGCGCAAAGTTGACAGCGTCATAATAGCCCGACACCCGGACCTTCTCCTCTATGCCGGGTTCGTCAGGCTTCAGGAAGAGGTGCGGCCACCCGTCGGCACGGCCATGATAGCGTCCGGCAATCTCGGCCATAGCCGGATAACTGCACGAAACGCACTTCACGCGCGGCTCCAAAGCGGCGACAACCAGTGAGAGCAATCCGCCCTGGCTGCCCCCGTAGACCCCGATGCGCTCACTGTCGACCATCGGCAGCTGGGCAAGGAAATCGATGGCCTTGACGCATCCGAGGTACACATTCTTGTAGTAATACTTGTCACGATCGTCGTTCTGCTGCACATTATAACTCTTCAGGCAGCCCGCACGCATCTCCTGGTAGATGTAGTCATCCATGTTGACCGGGATACCGTGTATGCCAATCTGCAGCGTCACGGCATCAGCCTCTGCAAGGATGCCGCGCTCGCCATGATAGGCGCGCACACCGGCTCCGGGGACTTTCAGGACGGCAGCAAAACGGCCTTCCTTCTTCGGCACGGTGAGCATGCCGTAGATATATGTGCCGGGGCGGGCATTCTGAAATTTGATCATGTATACATCATAGCTTGACGTGCACAAATCGGGCTGCAGGGTCATCTTGGGCAGCAACGGCACCTCACGTGCCTTCTTCAGACTCTTCTGCCAGAAAGACAGGAAGTCGGACGGCAGCTGGGTGGTAGGCTCCAGACGCTCCGGCTCAAAACCAAGTTTGATGTAGTTGCTGTACGTGATACCATCGACCACGGTCGTGGCCTTGAGCATCTTGAAGCCCGGAACATCCGAACCTTTAAGACGCAGCCGGACAACGCCGTCAGCGCCGGTGACAACCGACTGGACCAACTCGGGAGAGCGCGTGTCCATGCCCCATTCGTAGTCCACCTTCATGTCGGGCAGGGCGACGTAGCTTCGGCAGACGGACAGGTCAATGACAACGTCTTCGTCCAGACGATAGTTCCAGTCTGAATGATTGGGAACGAACTGCACGCTGACGTAGGGGCGCACATTCGTCTTCTGTGCGCTCACAGGTAAGATGCCAAGCATCAATACCGACCAGATCAGGATTTGCTTTAATGCCTTCATAGTTCAGAGATAATAAGGATTTATGCTTGTTGTAAAAATGCTGCATCAGACAGGCAGACCGGGCAATATGGCGATATGGCACCGTACGTCATCGGCCGATGCTGCTCTGCAGAGCGCAAAGGTAGTGAGAATCAGAGCGATTGCCAAATCTGTCGGCCGACCGCCATGCGTCCGGGGCGGCAAGATGCCGGTTCGCGACCGGAAAGCACAGCAGCACAGTCACAGCATCTGTTGATGAATTATTTTGTCCAAAGCGTCCGGTGTGTTGTGGTTTTCTCAAAAATAACTCGTACATTTGCACATAATACCCTTAACATCGCGGTGATAACATTGTACGATATGAAGAAATTAAGTTTACTGATTATCATCTTGTTTGCAGCCTTGTCGACGATGGCACAAGTCAAAAATTACGTCGGCCTGTCAGGCGAATTCGGATATTCCAACTTATTATACAAGACAGATGCTGCCAAAAACCGTGGCGGCGTGGGCGGCGGACTGGAAATGTTCTACGAACTGCAGGCCGGTGCGTTTCACGCCCGTACGGGACTCGGGTTTGACCTTCAGGGGAGCAACACGCTTTTTGATGTGCCTGCCGATGCCTTGGGGGACGCCAATTACCCGACGCTGACATACGAATATCACTATAATGACTTCAAACAACATTCGCGTTACGGATTCGCATACGTTCCGTTGATGTTGGGCGCACAGTTTGGGCAAATCTACTTCCAGGTCGGCGCAAAGTTCGGACTGGTGAACTTTGCCAACCACTACAAGAGCACCACCGACATGGAGATTATCGGATATGACACCGATATTCTGGATCCAATCAGTGGGCTGCCGACGCATAACATCGAGACCTATACCATCAAACATGATGATAAACTCGACTATAAGAAAGGGCTTAACATCATGCTGTCGGGAGAGGTCGGCATGGACCTGGACCGCTGGCTGGCCGTTCAGCCCAAGCCGCAGCCACGTGGGCGCGGTCAGCGTCCGCGTCGGAAGACTTTCCGCGAATGCCTGCACTATCGTGCCGCCGTGTTCTTTGACTACGGCTTGAGCAATATGTACAACTATGCCCAGAACGTGACCTCAAACGCAACGATTGGCGTACCCAACGGCATGATGATACGGCACAACTCAACGGTTGATAAGGCTGATGTCACCCCGTTCCACGCGATGGGTGTGGATGGCGACTGGAAGCCCAGCAAGCTGAACAACCTGATTGTGGGTGTGAAGTTTGCCATCATGTACGAATTCCAAAAGAAACCCGCTCCGCTGCCCCGCCCGGTTAATCCGATGCTCGTGGCAATGCTTCGCAACACGAAGACCGATAAGCCCGTCGGAGGAGCAAAGGTTAAGATTACAAACAACAAGACGAACCGACCGGCCGGCATAAAGACGTCTGACGGCAAGCAGGGACGCATACAGCAGCGTCTGGCAGCCGGAAGTTACACGCTGTCGGCAACACGTGCAGGTTACCTCAACTCAGACACAATCACGTTTGACCACGGGACAGTCGACGATACCGTCTTCATCTATATGCGCCCGCAGCCAATCTTCTCGGCTGCCGTGTTCGATGCGAAGACCAACCGTCCTGTATATGCAAAGGTTGATGTGATTGACGCTGAGACAGGCAAGGTGGTGTACACCTCCACGTTGGATAGCCTGAAGACCGTTGCTTCCACTAAACTCGACCTGCAGAAGCGCTATACCATCATGGCTACCGCTCCTGGCTACATGGACCTGCGCGACACCATCATCGATGTTGACAACGAGATGACGCTCACAATGGAGCCCATCATCGTGGGTAAGAAATACATCCTTGACAATATGTACTTCGCAACCAACAAGACAGAAATCTTGCCGATGTCTGAAAAAGCCCTCCAAGGTCTGTATGAATTGTTGAGTGAGAATCCGGACGTACGTATCAAGATTATCGGTCATACTGACGATGTCGGCAACGATCGGTCGAACCAGATCCTCTCCGAAGGACGTGCTCGCAGCGTGCGTCAGTCCATGATCGAACGCGGTATCGAAGCCAGCCGCATCGAGTGGGAAGGACGTGGCGAACGTGAGCCGATTGTTCCGAATGACTCGGATGAGCACCGTCAGATGAACCGTCGTGTTGAGATAGAGATTCTCTCTGCGGCAAATGCTGAGGCCATCCATCGGGCAAATGAGGCCGCAGCAGAGGCTGAAGACGAAGAATAAATCCAAAATGATATAGTCAGGCGCATCGCTCCATCGGGCGATGCGCCTGGTGTTTCTGAAAGGCAGACGGGGCAGGCGGACCTTAATCCTGCGTCCGAAGCACTGTCACAACAGATGCCATAGCCTGTGCGGCAGGCGACAGGTCTGCATACCTGATGCAGAGACATCGGGCCTGCTGGCAGATGCGTGCAGACGTCGTCATCGGGTCTGGCGATTGTGGATAAGACTACCGTGAACAGGTACTTGCGTCTGAATTTTGCGTCGGGATGCGTGCAGAGGTCGTCATCGGGTCTGGCGATTGTGGGCAGGAAAGCCGGGAGCAGGCATCTGTAATCAGGGCTTTTGGCACAGATGCTGCGTGTCTTTTTGTGGTGTAAGGCGGGCAGAAAAATTCCCCTCCTACGGCAATCATGACCATTGCGGCAGGAGGGGGATGTGTATCTTATCCGGTAGGTGCGATGTCGGCCTGTGGCTGGTTTCCCAAGTCAAAGGTCGGGCTATCGGCGCGAGTCGGCAATCATGATGTAGTAGATCAGCGTGGCAATAGAACCAATCGCCGCAACGACATAGGTGTATGCCGCAGCGCGTAGGGCGTCAAAGGCTGCGTCCTGCGATTGTGTGTTGGTCAGTCCGGTCGTTTTGAGCCATGCGAGGGCACGGCTGCTGGCGTTGATTTCCACAGGCAGTGTCACGATGCTGAACAGTGTTGTGACTGCATACAGGATGATTCCAATCCACAACAGTTGTGGGAAGACCTGAATCAGGAGCAGACCGGCCAGGATGACCCACGTCACCCACTTGCTCGCAATGCTGACGGCCGGCACAAGGGCTGACCGCAGTTGCAGCGGAGCGTATGCGCAGGCATGCTGAATGGCGTGCCCACATTCGTGGGCGGCAACGGCAGCAGCGGCGATGCTGTTGCTGCCATATACGCCGGCGCTCAGGTTGACGGTTTTTGTGGTGGGGTCATAGTGGTCAGTGAGCATGCCGTCAATGCTTACCACGCGCACGTCTCTGATGCCGTTTTCATGCAGCATCTTTTCTGCCACCTCACGTCCCGTGAGCGGAAAGCCCATCTGTGAGTACCGCTGAAATTTCCTCTGCAGATTGTTGGACACCAACCAGCCTCCCAATGCAACTCCAATGAACAGAATCCAATACATCATTTTGCCTTGTCTTTATACGTTCGTTTTGGATGTCCGGATGCAAACTCTGCGCCAATCTGCGTGCGCCGACACCATCAGGACTGTTTAGTTGCGAAAAATCGTCTGCTCTCTGTCAGGACCTACGCTTACGATGCGTATCGGCACTTGGAGGTATGCTTCAAGGAAGGCTACATAGTTGTTAAATTCCTCAGGCAACTGCTCGGCTGAGGTCATGCCGGTCATGTCGCACTTCCATCCGGGGAAGTCCTGGTATACCGGTTTAACGCCCTCATTGATGTCATAGGGGAAGTCGCGTGTCTGTTGGCCGTCGATGTCGTATGCGACGCAGGCGCGTATGGTGTCAAACGGTGCGAGGACATCGCTCTTCATCATGATGAGTTGTGTCACTCCATTGATCATGACGGCATAGCGCAGGGCCACAAGGTCGATCCATCCGCAGCGGCGTTCACGCCCCGTAACGGCTCCGTATTCGTGTCCCAAATCGCGTATCTGCCTGCCGGTCTCGTCATGCAGTTCGGTCGGGAAGGGTCCTGAACCCACATGCGTGCAGTAGGCTTTGAAGATGCCGTACACCTCGCCGATATTGCGTGGGGCAATGCCCAGACCGGTGCATGCGCCGGCACAGATGGTGTTGCTGCTTGTGACGAAGGGGTATGAACCGAAGTCAACGTCGAGCATCGTGCCTTGCGCTCCTTCTGCAAGGACCTTCTTGTCTTGGGCGAGCTGTTGATTGATGAAATGCTCGCTGTCAATGAATTGGAAGCGTTTCAGATACCGGATGCCTTCAAACCACTCCTGTTCTATTGCCTTGAGCTGGTCGGCGTAGTCGTAGTGGAGCGATTCGAGAATCTGCTTATGGCGGTTGATGGCGGCGGCATATTTCTGCTCGAACTGAATCAGGATGTCGCCCACGC
>JAFUXZ010000144.1 GCA_017470795.1 Paludibacteraceae bacterium | reverse complement strand
TGCCACAGCGCGTGGCAATCATATCGTCGCCGACCGCAGCCGGATATGGCGACTTCATGAATCAGTTGGAGAACAACGCACAGCACTATTGCTTCAAGACACAGCTCTTCCCCGCACTGATGCAGGGCAATGGGGCTGCTGAATCGATTATGGCCGCTCTGGAGCAAGTGAGCACCCTGAGCCATCTATTTGACGTCGTGGTGATTATCCGCGGCGGCGGCGCTACGACCGACCTGAGTTGCTACGACAACTACGAGCTATGTCTGGCATGCGCCTGCATGGAACTCCCCGTCATCACCGGCATCGGGCATCAGCGCGACCGGAGCGTGCTTGACATCGTGGCTCACACCAGTGTGAAAACGCCGACTGCGGCCGCCGAACTGCTGATACAGATGCTGACGAATGAGGAACAGGGCATCAACAACCTGCAGCAGCTGTTACTCCAGTCGATGCTGCAAGTCAACGGGCGTGAGCAACATCGGATCACGCAGATTGTCATGCGCATACAGCAAGCCGTCAAACGCACCAACCAGCGCGAAACAGACCATATCGACATGCTGCGCACATCCATCATCAAACAATTTGCAAAACATTCGGCAGAGGAGCAGATCAGGTTCAGAAGCTGCCTCATGCAGATAGGGCAACAAAGCGCCCGCTTCGTAGCCGAACAGGAAGCCAGACTCCAACTTATGCAACGCAGCATCGAACTCCAGTCGCCGCAACGTATCCTGAATATGGGCTACACCATCACCCTGCTCAATGGCCGGCCGGTCACATCTGTCAGACACATCAGCGAGGGACAAACACTCAAGACCGAATTTGCCGACGGCAGCATTAGCTCCGTCGTCCGGACAGAATCGTAATACAGCCATCAGCATATCATAGAAACACACGGCGGCACCGACTTCATTTCATCGGTGCCGCCGTGCATATCTCCGCCTGACGACGGGAGTCTGGACAGAAGTGTCTACTTCTGTTTCTTGGCCGCTGTCTTCTTTTTCTTGACAGGTGCTTCAGCCACAGGCTCTGCCGCTGCGGCCGGGGCCTCTTTCTTGGGACGCGAACGCAAAGTCCGAATCTCCTTCTCCAGCTGAACAATCTCTTTCTCCTGATTGTTGATCGTCTTCAACAACTCATTCAGTTCTTCGTTGTCAATCGTTGTCGGATATTGCTCCTCAACGCGTTCGAGGAAGTCTGCCAAAACGTTCATGTAGTTGACAAACGCATCATACGCTGATTCATAATTGGTGCCGGCAGCATCAATATGATTCATGTAGCGGAAATGATCGATTGACTGCAACAACTGCCAGTCGTGCTTCAAAGACTTATCCTGACACAGACGCACACGCTCTGCCACAGCATAAAGCTTGCGTAAAGCCTCCTGCTGCAGGTCATTGCCCGTGAAAGTCGAGAGGTCTTTGGCCTCACCAGTCCACAACAGCGGATAAGGCGAAACGACAGCATCGACCGAAGTCAGTTTCTTGCCTGCCTCTGACGGCGTCATGAATCCCATACCCTGCTCCATGGCAAAATACGGAATCGCTTTCAGGAAGTCAAAAATACCTGTACTCGAAGTCTGGCGCAAACCAAACGTCTCATAGCCCATCCAAAGGTTGACAATCGGCGAATCGTCCTGAATACCGCTAATCCAGCTGACATACTTCTCCGCATCAAGCGGATAATCCTTCCACGAGTAATCACTGAAGCGGAAAGCAATGTCGTCAGACAACTTGGGATTGCGCATCAATATCTTCAGACGCGGATTAACCGACGAATGATACAGATAATCCGAACTCTTCCAACCCAAAACCAGACGGGAGCCTTCAGTCAGAATCGTCTTATAACCGAGTTTCAATGCGTGCTCGCCAATCTCATCTGAATACAGAAGTTCCGTATTGAAGAGCGTTGTCGGCTTAAGTCCAAAGAGATTCTGAATCTTCTCTGCATGCAAGTTCAACTGGTTCTCCCACTCGTCAAAGTCATACATCGCTGCAAGCGAGTAGCTATACGGAACCGCAAGAAACTCCACGCACTTGGTATCAGCAAGAGCCTTGAAAGAATCAATCAGTTCAGGAGCATACAACTCCATCTGCTCCATCGCAACGCCCGAAATGGCAAAAGCGCAACGGAACTTGCCGTTAGAACTCTTGATCATCTCAAGAAGCGTCCGGTTAGCCGGCAAATAAGACTGCTCCACTAAATTCGCGATACGTCCCTCAGTCTGAAAATCATCATAGTAGTAGTGATCCTGACCGATATCAAAGAAGCGATAACGCTTCAGGCGGAACGGCTCGTGTACATGAAACACAAAACAGATATTACGCATATTGATATAGTATTATTGTTTATACTCAAAATTTACTGACGAACATACTTGTCGTATATGGCACGCACCTTCAGGCCCGCATCATACCAACGGATGTTATTTACCTCTTCCTGACCCAGCTTGTGCAGGCTTTCATACATCGCAGGATATTTGACAATGGCATATATCGCATCGGCCATCGCATCTATGTCCCAGTAATCCGTCTTGATAGCATGCTGCAGAATCTCTGCACAACCTGACTGATGAGAAATGATACTCGGGCAGCCGACCTGCATGGCTTCGAGTGGAGATATACCAAACGGTTCGGATACACTCGGCATGATATATACATCGCTCTCTGCTAACATTTCCTGAACCTGACGGCCGCGTAGGAAGCCGGTAAAGTGGAAACGATCAGCAATCCCGCGTTTTGCCACCAGGTCAATCATGGCGTTCATCATGTCACCACTGCCTGCCATCACAAAACGGACGCCGTCTGTACGCTGCAGCACGCGTGCCGCAGCCTCAACGAAGTACTCCGGACCTTTCTGCATCGTGATACGTCCAAGGAAGGTGACGACTTTGTCCTTACGTGGTGTTTTGGTGAAACTTTCCGGGTCGGCAAGAGGTTCTACGGCATTATGCACCGTAGATACCTTATCCGGATTCTGCCCATATTTTTCAATCACGGTACGCCGCGTCAGATTAGATACACACATGATATGGTCTGCTGCGTCCATCCCCCTGCGCTCAATGTCATAGACAGTCGGATTCACATTGCCACGCGAACGGTCAAAGTCTGTTGCATGCACGTGGATTACCAATGGCTTTCCGCTGATCTGC
>JAFUXZ010000143.1 GCA_017470795.1 Paludibacteraceae bacterium | reverse complement strand
TAGCGTTGTGTCTCGAAGGTGCGCTCCAAAGTCTTACGCTGGTCTGATTTAAGCGAACTGATCCATTCGACGTACTGCGAAGCGTCTTTGCATACCTCAAGCAGAATCTGCTCTGCCTTGTCAGCATTGTCTTGACCTGCCTGCAGATAGATGTTCGCCAGTTGCAGGCAGCTGTAGTCGACAGGTATATTCGTCATCGGCAGTTCTTTCATGCACTTATCCAGCACTTCGGTTGCCTTCGCCGGCTCTCCGCGTCTGACAAGTTCTTCGGCCAGTTGGAGGAACATCATACGGTGTGTCCGACACATACGTATCACGTTTTCATCCAGATATATGCCCGGTTGACTGACATTGCCGAAGCGGAACTTGTGCATCATGTTTTCGTACATCTCGTCGACGTTGATGCGCGGCTGATTATTGGCCGATCGTACAGGGGTGATCTGATAAGCCAGCCCCGTCAGTTCAAAGTAAGGCTCCAGGCTCTGGTAATAATCATCGCCAACGGTGACGGCAAAGTACATCGGTCGTTTCCACCGGTTGGTTGAGAGCATCTCAAGCACCATCATCTCGCTGCGCGAAATGCCCCGCTTCCCGGTAAGGCTGATGTCGACTGTTCGATCCAGTTCTTCAGGCGTGTAGCGGCATTGTGTGCGTCCGTCTTCGCCTTCAATGGCAAAGGCCGGGCTGTTCATGACGTCTTCTCCGTCGACGTCAACATACAGCCGTGATGCCGGAAGGAAATTCTCGCCGTTGAGTTTTGTAATCTCATTTTCCGAGTTCAGCCATGCGTAAGCGTCTTTGACCGAGATGGGATATGGAATCCTGTCTTCAATGGCTACGTATTCGTTGGTGCCTGCGGCATACTGTTGCGGTGTCCATGAGATGGGCAGTGAGTCTGACTGATAGTATGGACGCTTCATTTGGTCTATGTACCAGTCTGTCTGCAGGTATGAGAGGTTGCAGACGCGTGCATCTGTGCCGTCTCCTTCAACGCCCTGGTTGTACCAAAGCGGGAAGGTGTCGTTGTCGCCATTGGTGAAGATGATGGCGTTTTTCCGCAAACTTGCCAGATAGTTGTGTCCAAAGTCCCGGGCTACATAGCGACCTGACCGGTCGTGATCGTCCCAGTTCTGTTGAGCCATCAGAGCCGGCACGCCCAGACTCGCAATGCCCGCTATGGCTGCGGCAGCCCACCGTGGCATGCGCGTGCGTTGGAGCAGTTCATCTATAAACAGAACTCCGATACCGATCCAGATGCAGAATGCGTAGAATGAGCCTGCGTATGCATAGTCCCGCTCGCGCGGCTGATAGGGAGTCTGATTGAGGTATACTACGATAGCGAGTCCGGTCATGAAAAAGAGTAGCAGCGTGATGATAAAACTTTGTTTGCCACGCGCACCTTTTGAGAGTTGGAAGCAGATTCCGAGCAGTCCGAGCAGTAACGGCAGCATGTAGTAGACGTTGTGTCCCTTGTTCTGCTTCAGGCTGTCGGGCAGTTTGCTCTGATCGCCCAGCCGGGCATTGTCGATGAAGCTGATGCCTGACAGCCAGTTGCCCTTGTCCAGTTCTCCATAGCCTTGCAGATCGTTCTGTCGGCCGGCGAAGTTCCACATGAAGTATCGCCAGTACATGAAGTGGCACTGATAGGAGACGAAGAACTTGAGGTTCTGCCCGAAGGTCGGGGTCTTGCCCTGCCGTTTCTGCCCTGCAATCTCGTAGCGCACGGTCTTCTTGGGTGCTCCGGCCCATTCTTCGTATGCTTTCTGATGACTTCCCTGCGTGCTGTACATGCGTGGAAAAAGCATATTGAAGCCGCTGACCATTTCGTACGTGCGTTTACGCGAGGCTACGACGAACGAATCTTTTTCGTTGGGGTCAGTCTTAATTTTTGGAGCGTACTGAGGCTCTCCGACATTGACTTTCACACGCCATCCGCTCTGCCCGTTCTCCCGGAATTCTTCATAAGCATAGTCAGCCGTATATGAAGGTCCGTAGAGGAGTGGCCGGTCGCCGTATTGCTCGCGGTTGAGGTATGACTTGAGGGCGAACACGTTGTCCGGTGAGTTCTGGTCCATTGAGGGGTCAGATGCCGAACGTATCACGATGACGGCATAGCTTGAGTATCCAATCAGAATGGTGGCAATCATCAGGGTCATGGTGTTGAGCAGCCGTGGCGAGAGCCAGGTCTTCTTCTTATCCCAGCACCAGTATGCAAGCCCGAACATCAGCGCGATAATCAGAATTCCGAGCAGTACGTGCCCACCGAAGAACGGGATGCCGGATGCTGTCACCGACAGAATAAATGCGATGTGCGAACGCCAGTAGCTCTTGTGTGTATGCGTCTCATAGATGGTCCATACCAACAGGCCTATGGCGAGGATGATATATATGAACAGACCGGTGTTAAACGGCATCCGCAGCGTGTTAACAAAGAAAAGCTCGAACCAGCCGGCTACGAGTACGAATCCCGGAATGATACCATAAAGCACAACGGCCAGTATGACGGCCGACGCAACCATGGCAAGCAGGAAGCCCTTGAAGGTCGGACGGAACTTGTGGAAATAGTACACCAGCACGATGGCGGG
>JAFUXZ010000017.1 GCA_017470795.1 Paludibacteraceae bacterium | reverse complement strand
CGGGAAAGCTCGCATCTGTGACGGGTGACAACTGCATGACGCATCATGTCGTGTACAGCGATGTTGACTTCAACCGACATGTGAATTCGGCACGCTATGTCGAATGGATGATGGATGCCCTGCCGACAGAGTGGGTGCAGACGCATGATGTGACGCACTTCGAAGTTAATTATCTGCAGGAAGCCTTGCTGGGGCAGGACGTCCATGTGCGCTTTGAGTCGGGAACCGGTCAGATGCTTTCTGTCGTTCAGGATGAGGCGGGCAGAGATCTGTGCCGCATGAAATTGATTGGAGTGCAGTAGGTCAGTCAGGTAAGAAGCGGTCAGAGCAGACATGTTCATACGTATCCAATTTTTCATTCTGCTGCTTTACGCTGCAATGGCCCGTGCTACCGAAGTACGGGATTCTGCAGCCGTTGGCGACAGCTTGGCATCAGAGCGTCGGCAACAGCGTCAGTACATACGCAGAGAAGTGGCCAGTCAGTTTGTCTCCTTGGAAGATATATACATGGATGATGATACGTTGGAGAGCGTGATGAAGCCGAGATTGAGACACCGTCGTTATGCCACGCGTGACGAATATGCGCGCCAACTTCGTGAGGAGGCTCACCGCGGCGTGTACGAATTTAAGGTGGGGCGTCTGATAATCCCTTCCATGTTCATCGCTTTTGGCTCATGGCGTTTTACAGACAACTGGATGGTCTCGGCCAACGAAGGTGTGCGCAGCGGCATGGAGAGCCTGCGCAGCAATAACTACTTTCATGCTGACGACTACATCCAGTACCTGCCCGCCGCGGCGCATCTTGGCATCGAATACTTCGGTGTGCCTGCCCGCAACAACATCGTTGAGCGTCTGTTCATCACTGCCAATTCGTGGGCGGTCATGGGCGTTCTGGTCAATGCGACCAAATATAGCGTCGGCTCCCTAAGGCCCGACAAATCGTCACACAACAGTTTCCCTTCCGGTCATACCGCCACGGCATTCATGGGTGCAGAAATGGTCCGCATACAATATGGCGCGGTGGCGGGAATCTCTTCGTATACAGTGGCGACACTGACGGGTATCCTGCGGATGTACAATAATCGGCACTGGTTGAACGACGTGATAGCCGGAGCAGGAATCGGTATCTTGTCGGCGCGTATCGGCAACTGGCTGCTGCCGCTTGAACGCCGGTGGTTCAAGCTGGACAGACTGAACGTAAAACATCGGAAGATAGAGTCTGTTGCCATCGTGCCGACCTGCAATATCGGGCAGGAAAGTTTTGCCACCAACTTAAGTATCACGTTCTGAACAGACGGGGCAAATGACACTGGGTAAAAAATATCGGGGTTCTGTCAGGCGGGCGGCAATGCTCTGTGTTGCCTTGTTCGGTATGCTCTCGTTGTACGCACAGGAGGTCTACGATATGGCTGACATAGCCTTCCCGGAGTTGAACGGCACGGCACGCTATGTAGGCTCGGCGGGGGCGTTGGATGCTCTGGGTAACGAGTTGTCGTCCTTGTCGGTCAACCCTGCATCAATAGCCGGCATGCACAGCAACCTGATGACGATGAGCATGAGCATGGTCAGTCAAAGCGCGACAGACAAGAGCCGGTACGGAGGTCGTGTGCACCCTTCGGTCGATCAGTTCGGCGTGGTCTATCGTCTGCGTAACCGTTTGCAGCGCACGCGTCGTCGCTTCTTCATCGGCTTTCAATACAGGAAGAGCCGTGACTTCAATCAGATTCTGCGTATGGACAACGTCCGGCTTGACGGGCAGGCCTCGCGCGTGACTGCCACAGTTGAGAAGTCGCATGCCGACCTGCAGCTCAATCATGTGGACGGAATACTGCTGTCCACAACGCTCCGCCCCTATACCACACTACAGCCTGACGGCTCTGTCGCCCTTAGCGAAGACTCTCTGCAAGGCAAGGACCTTACAAATCTGCGCTCCGATAGCTATAGTTTTGATTTCAACCGATGGGGCTACATCGGACAATATGACTTTAGTTTTGCATGGAGCCTGAACGACCGCCTGTACATGGGCGCGTGCCTCCAGCTGCATGAGGTGCACTACCACAGTCGCATGGCGTATACCGAACGGCTGCTTACGGACAATGTCGTTGAGATAGATGAAGCCCGCAAGATTTCCGGTGAAGGTCTGGGATTCCTGGTGGGCATGATTGCCCGTCCGTGGAGATTGGTGCCGCTCAGCATCGGACTGAATCTGCAGACCCCCATCTACTATAAATTGACAAACTCGACCGAACTTGGCCTTATGTATGACGGCGTGAGGCAGACGGTCAGCCTGCAGGGAGGTGCGGCAGACCGCTATCAGACCACGTACGACTATGACTTTACGACCCCCTGGAGTTATGGCATTAGCATAGGCTATGTAGTCCGTAAGCGCCTGAGCCTCGGACTGGCAGCACAGATGACAAACTATGCAGCCATGCGTCCGCGTCGTCTGACAGCCTACAATACGCAAAACGAGTCTCGTTCTACCGGCGATGCATATATGCGTGACCGTGTGCATGATATTCTGCGTGCCGTGTGTACCCTCCGCATAGGTGCAGAGTATCTGCCTGCCTATCGTTGGCGTATCCGATGCGGGTACAACCTTGTCACTCCGATGTATCAGTCAGGCAGTACGCGTGACTACCCGATGCGTTCCGAGCAGGAAACCATCCGTACAACTGCAGACAATGGCGTCGCCTTGGCTCCGGATTATTATGACAACCGCTCCGCTGTACATCGTCTGGCTGTAGGCGGTGGCTATATTTTCCCCCGCCTCAATATCGACATGGCATATCAACTTGCGGGCTGGCGCAATCGGGTTCGTCCTTTCTATGGCGCACCGATACGCACTTCCTATTTCATTCGTCATCAGTTGTTGGTGACGCTTGCCTATCACTTCTGAATCATTGATGCACAAAGCAGATGCCGGATGCGTGCCCTCCGCAGAGGGAGGCATGCATCCGGCATCATATCTGTAGCCCGGGGCTATGACTCAAATAACTCGGTGTCGTAGCGCAGTTGCAACTGTCCTTTCTCGTCCAATTGCGCGAAGCTGTAGTGATTCATCAGATCTCCCAGTATGACAATGCGACTTGCCGTTGCCAACTCAAGATCCAGCATGATGTGTCGGTGACCGAAGATGTAGTAGTCCAGATGTTCCTGCTGCTCATGCTGCTTGGCGTATTGCACCAGCCACTCTTGCTGCTCTCCCTGATAGTCTTTGTGTCCCGACGCCAGTTCTTTGCGTCGGTTGCTTGCCGACCAACGCAGACCGAAGCGCATTCCGAGTGTGGGATGCAGCCCTCTGAATGCATGTTGCAGCGTATGGCTGTGGAAAATGTTATTGATGATTTTTTCTCCCCGGCTTCTGACGTTCAGTCCGTCCCCGTGTGCCAGCAGGCAGCGCTTTCCTGACAGGGTAACAATCTCGGGATGCAGATGCACCTGCACTCCAAGTTCGGATTGTAAATAGCCAAAATCCCACTGGTCGTGATTGCCGGTGAAGTAGTGAACATCAATGCCGCTGTCGGTCAGTTCTGCCAGTTTGCCAAAGAAGCGGGTGAATCCCTTGGGCACAACGTACCGGTATTCGTACCAGAAGTCAATCATGTCGCCCATCAGGTAGATGGCCGATGCGTCTTGTCGCATCCGTTCGAGCAACCGGCAGATACGGCGTTCCTGCTCGTGCGGATGTTCCTGCAACAAGGACCCGAGATGTGCGTCTGAGAGGAAATATATCACGCGTGTTCAATCAATGTGTTGTCAGTAGTTGGGCAGAGGGATTCTGTTCTCCTGAAGGGTTACATGAAGCCGAGCTCCAGTTTTGCTTCGTCACTCATCATGTCTTTGTTCCATTCGGGCTCGAAGACGAGTTTGAGGTCGACTTTTGTAATGCCTTGCAGATTCTCGACTTTGTCACGGACGTCTTGCATGATGAAGTCGGCAGCGGGGCAGTTGGGAGCTGTGAGTGTCATGTCCATGGAGAGCACACCGTGTTCGTCAACGTCGAAACGGTAGATCATGCCTAAGTCGTATATGTTGACCGGTATTTCAGGATCGAAGACGGTCTTCAGCCTTTCGACGACACGTACTTTCAGATCTTCGCGCTGGTCGAAGGTCAGGGTGTCTTCTCCGGTCTTCCCGGTGGGGTCGGACGACGGGTCTGGGGTCTGGTGCCCTTTGAGTATCTTATTGAAGAAGTTCATCAAGTTCGGGGTATGAGGTTGCCAGTTTGCCATTGACCAGCGCAGCCAGAACATAGTGTGCGCGGATGCATAACTTCATGTCGCTTTTGCGGAAGATGGCGTGATGAAAGATGTAGCGCGGTCCTTCTTTGGTGACATACAGTTTGGTGATGTATTCGTCGTTCGGACGCAGTGAGCATTTATATTGCACTTCGACCCGGGCTACGACCACGTCGCAGCCTTTTTCGTGCAGGCCGCTGAAGCTCACGCCGCGCGACAGCAGGAACATGTGCCGTGCATGTTCCATGTAGTGCATGTAGTTGGAGTTGTTGACAATGCCCTGTATGTCGCACTCGTAGTCACGTACGCGGTCGTGCCATTCAAAGATGTATTTGTCGGTCATGTCTTACTTGTATTTTGCAGCCGCAAAGATACGTCAAAAAAGCGGATTCGTATAATTGGAGTACGACTCGCTCCTGTGTCGCAGACCTTTGCCGTGCGTTGTGTCCCGGTGGCGGCTATGTCAGCAGCTGCAGAAGGGTTGATTGGATGGCCGAAATAATCTGCCGGCGTGCGAAGTCGGGGTTCAGTGCTGTGGCTTCAGGGGTCTGTGGCGGCGTGACAGCGACGGCTTCGCTAAATCCTGCCTGCAGCAGTTGCTCCCGATTGGTGACTTGTCCGGAATACAGCAGCGTCGGTGTTTTTCCTGCTTCAGCACGCTTCATGATGCAGTAGGGCAGTTTGCCGAGCAGTGTCTGGCTGTCAGATTTTCCCTCGCCGGTGATGATGCAGTCGGCTTGGCTGCATCGTCTGTCGAAGTCGTATGCATCAAGGAGTATCTGCGCTCCTGGCCTGATGTCTGCTCCGAGCAGTGACTTCAGTGCGAATGCTGTTCCTCCGGCGGCTCCTGCGCCGGGGGTGTCTGCCATCGATGCGCCTTCGGATGTGTGCATGTCAGACAACGCCTTGTCTATGAGGCTGACAAGATGCCTGTTGCGGTGCTCAATCAACTCGACCTGTTCGGGTGTAGCACCTTTTTGTGGAGCAAAGACGCGAGCGGCTCCCGTCGGTCCCAGCAGTGGGGCGGTGACGTCAGAGGCTGCAACAAACCGGACTTTGTGCCGCAATGCTGTGAGTGGCGTGATGTCCAGTGTAGATGCAAGGCTGACAGATTCGGCTGTCGGAGGCAGCTCTTGCTGCTGACTGTTGAGCAGCCGCAGTCCGAGTGCCTGAAGCAGTCCGATGCCGCAGTCCGATGTGGCACTTCCTCCAAGCCCGATAATGATTGTCCTGCATCCGGCATCGATGGCATGACGAATCAGCACTCCGGTGCCGTAGGTCGATGCTGTCATCGGGTCGCGCTCATGGGCGGCAATGGATGTCAGTCCGCTGGCCTGAGCCAGTTCGATAAAGGCTGTCCGGCTGTCGGCAGTGACGGCATATCGGGCAGTAATGGGGCGGAACAGCGCATCTGTGGTGTTGACTACGACAGAATGAGCGTCGGAGGCCTGCATCATGGCATCAATCCACCCCTCGCCGCCGTCACTCATCTGCAGCATGGTCAGTTCTGCGTCGGGCAGCACGAGTCGGATTCCGTCGGCAGCCGCTTCGTTGGCCTGCTGCGAGGTCAGGCAGCCTTTGAAACTGTCAAATGCAAGAATCAGGTTGGCCATAATGGCTGACAAAGTGATGTTGCCCGTACGGACTGTTGCAGGATGTGTATGAAGTGCCTCGTCTGCGACCGCCTGCGGCGTTCAGCGGGTTCGCTTTTTGATGACGCAGTTGGCCGGCTGGCGGATGTTCTCGTCTATGGTCAGGCTGCCGAGCGTGTCAAGGGTGATGCATCCGCTGCGCGGGTTCTTGATGTTGGTGACATGTCCGCATATGGTGGCCTGCACGTCAGAGTCTTCAAAGATGCGGTCACAGTCGCTGCCGAAGGTGCAGTCCTCAAGGATCAGACCGTCGATGTAGCATAGTGGCTGCTCGCCCGTGATGTGGCATCTGACCAGACGCAGGTTGCGTGAGTGCCACCCAAGGTATTCACCATTCAGTTCGCTGTCGTAAATGGTGACATTATCTGTTTCCCAAAATGCATCTTTAGTGGTTATGCGTGCGTGATGTATCTCCGCATCCCGGACGTATTGGAAGACGTATTTCGAATCGGACTCCAGGCCGTCAATGATGACGTCGGTGCAGAACATGAAGGGATAGGTGCCGTCATGGAGGCGGAGGTTCGTGGCCCTCAGGTGGTTGACGCGCCAGAATGTCTCGTCAGCATCGTTGATCTGCACATTGGTGAGCTCCAAGTCGTTCATTTCGCGGAAGAGCTTGGGGGCATCGATGACAGTGTCTCTCATCTTCATGCGGTTTGAGTACCAGATGGCCGAGCGCGAACCGGGCTCGAAAATGCAGTTGGTAATCAGGGAGTCGTCCACATGCCACCATGGATACTTGCCGATAAAGCGGCAGTTGTTGGCTTCGATGTTGTTGCAGCATTTGATGCCTGACTCGCCTTCTGTGATGGTAATCTGTTCTAAGCGTGTGTCTTTCAGGGCAAAGAGCGGACGTTCGCCACCGAACGTCTGATTCTGTATCAGATTCATTATGATGTGTGTGATGTGTTAGTTCTGTATGTGTTGCCACAAACGTACAAAAAACATGCCGATGCTCAAAACTTATGCCATAATGGCAGAGCATGGTGAAGCTCTGTGGTTTTGTGCTCCCTGACGCTTCTGGTCGGGCTTTTCTGTCAGATTCAGAATCGGGTGTAGGCAGGCGGGGCCTGAAGCCGACGGCTGTCAGTTGCCTGCTGCGTTTGGCCGTTTCAGACCCGATGGCGTTGCTGTCCCGGGCGGCATACTGCTATCCGTAGCCGACGGCGCAATGTCCGATATGGCTCGTGCCGCTCTGTCGACACCGGCGAAGCAGAGGAGCCAAGTCTTTCCTGCCTGTGTCTCTGCCGGCTGAGGTTGCGCACAATGCTTTTGCTCCACCTTGCCTGTAAGCGGCAGTCGGGGACGTAAAAAACGGCTGATGAGGTCCCGCGTATCAGGGTCTGTGCACGCATCCGTGCGAAAAAAATATCCGCCCCCTTGTCATACATAAAAAAAACACT
>JAFUXZ010000142.1 GCA_017470795.1 Paludibacteraceae bacterium | reverse complement strand
ATGCTCCGTCGGGTCATCTCTGCGGGAGAGTCATTGGTCATTTTTTGCAGATTCTCTCTACGTGCCTGATTGTAATCCGGACGCATTTGGTGATAGTCGTGACGTGCTTTCCGGATGGCCTTAGAGTCACCGGCGTGTCCGGACAACAGCATCATGAATGCGGCAAGATTATCCATGAACCACCGTGTGCGCATCACTTGTCTGAGACGTTTGCCGGGCAGATTCTTGTACAGCATAATCAGGTTGTTACGGAAGTTCAGGTACGTCTTCTGCGGATTTGAAGCTGACAAAGTCCCCCCTCCAAGATGATAGACCGTACTTTGAGGAATGCAACGGATGCGCCAGCCACGCGCCCGCAGCCGCCAACACAGGTCAATCTCTTCCATGTGTGCAAAGAATGTGGAATCCAGACCGCCAACAGACAGGTATAGGTCGCGCCGGATGCACAGACAGGCCCCAGTGGCCCAGAAGATGTCACACGCCGAGTCATACTGCCCCTGATCGGGTTCGACATAGCTCATGATGCGTCCGCGGCAATACGGATAGCCCCACCAGTCTATAAACCCACCGGCAGCACCGGCATGTTCGAAGTTCTCAGGATGTAAGTCGGCACGTATCTTGGGCTGGCAGGCTGCGATGTTCTCATCCTGCTCCAAGGCGTTGAGGAGTGGAGATAACCAGCCGGCAGTGAGGCGGACGTCAGAGTTGAGGAGCACGACATAGCGGGCGTCGACCTCACGGACAGCCCGGTTGTATCCTTCGGCAAATCCGTAGTTCTTGTCAAAACGAATCAGTCTGATTTGAGGATATAGTTTGAGAACGTCAAACGATTCGTCTGTAGAGCCATTGTCGGCAACGACGAGTTCGACATCAGGCAGCATGGTGTGCTCGACTAAGGACGGCAGGTAGTTGCGGAGATGTTTGGCTCCGTTCCAGTTGAGTATGATGACGCTACATCTTTTCATAATCCGTAGGTGCTGATTTAAGTGTGCTGCGGCTGTGCTTCACTGCGACGATGCTTCCAGCGTTTGTGCGTCCACAGCCAGTAAGCCGGCTGTTCAAGGATGTTTTGTTCGAGCAGCCGGGCATATTGCTCTGTGATGCTGAACTCGGCTTGCTTCAGCGGCTCCTCAGTGATGAGGACAAAACGGCCCATGTATTTCCCGCGTCCGGTACGATGCATCTCCATGTAGGCCACCGGCCAGTTCATGCGGCGTGCGATGACTTCGGTCCCGGTCAATATCGCCGTGTCATGGTTAAGGAAGGGGGTCCAATAATGCTCGTTCGCACTGGATGGGTGCTGGTCGGCAATCATCCCCCACATACAGTGTACGCCGGCACGCATCTGCTTGATAATGACGCGCAGCGTATCATGCTTCTCGGCATATTTGAAGCCAAACCGCTCACGCAGTTGCATCATGGCGGCCGTGTTGCTTTCTGATTTGAACCGCCGATAGACTGACATGGCCTGATAGTCGGGCTGTACGACTGCCGGATAGGCACTCATCCACTCCCAGTTGCCATAGTGCGACAGGTAGACAATGATGTTTCCATGCTTACGGATACATTGGTCTACAATCTGTGTGTTCTCAAACCGAATGCGGCGTTGTGCTTCTTTTGTCGGCATGTACGAGAAGTGGATGGTCTCTACTGCCAGATCGCAGAGATGCCGGTAGAAACGCCGTTCGGTCTGTTTGATCTCTTTGGCACTCATGGCAGGAAAACTCTCTGTCAGATTCTGACGCACGACTTTACGCCGGTAGCGCACAACGTGGTAGATCAGCGGAAAGAAAAGCACGTAGACAATGATATACTGGATGCGT
>JAFUXZ010000141.1 GCA_017470795.1 Paludibacteraceae bacterium | reverse complement strand
TCGGCATTATGAACATCATGTACGTCAGCGTGACAGAGCGGACCAACGAGATAGGTCTGCGGATGTCTGTCGGCGCGCGCGGCATGGATATTCTGTCTCAATTCCTGATAGAGGCAATTATGATCAGCATCACAGGAGGCATCATCGGGGTTGTCTTCGGTGTAGGAGCATCGTATGCTGTCGAGATGCTGGCTCATTGGCCGGTATCCGTTCAGATATGGACCATCGTGTTGAGTTTTGCCGTCTGTACGCTGACGGGTATCTTCTTCGGGTATTATCCGGCCAAGAAGGCGGCAAATCTTGACCCGATAGAGGCTATCAGATACCAATAGAAATGGCTTCATCAGACAATAGCATGGTTAGTCATCCGGGCAGGAGCATCTCGCGAAAAGAGTTGCTGCTGCACATTTCGGTGTGGCTAATCCTGTTCAGCTACGCTTTCCTTTACATCACCCGTGCGAATGATGGTCGGCTGCTGATTAACTGGAGCCGGGTTCAGTTGCATACGGTGACAGTATGCCTCAGCATGTTTCTTTTCTATGTGAATTATCTGTGGCTGATCCCTAAACTTTATTATCAGAATGCGAAATGGGAGTTTGTACTCATCAATGTGGCATTGGTCGTACTTCTCGTTATAGCCGTCTATGTGCTGCATCCGCGTATCGCTTCATGCTGTTCGTCCATGCAGCATAACCGGCCGCGCCACTTTGCGCATCGGCCGATAGCATGGGTGCTGCATCTGCGTGAAACGGTTCTGCTGTTCTTCATAGTCCCTATGAGTGTAATCGTACGCAATGCAAAACGATGGAGAGAACTTCAGGAGGCTGTCAGAGAAGCGCAACAGCGGCAGACAGAGGTTGAGCTGGTCTATCTGCGCAGTCAATTTAATCCCCATTTCCTTCTCAACACGCTCAATAACATCTATTCGCTCATCAGAATCAGTCCTGTGAAGGCGCAAGAGGCCGTGATTGACTTGAGCAATATGTTACGTTACGTGTTGTATGACAGCCAGGACCGATATGTATCCATTGTGCGTGAAGCAGAATTCATGCAGCACTATATCCAGCTGATGCGGATTCGTTTGTCGTCCGATGTGCGTGTGACAGTCGATATTGACGTGTCGCCCGACTCAACGACTCTGATAGCTCCATTGCTCTTTATCTCGTTGATAGAGAATGCGTTCAAACACGGAGTGTCTTCCGTGCAGCCGAGTTTTATAGATATTCGGATGACCGATGTTGACGGACGTGTAACGTGCAGCATCTGCAACAGCAGCTTTCCCAAACCGAACACTGACAGGAGCGGCTCAGGCATAGGTCTTGAGCAGGTGGCGCGCAGGTTGGAACTGCTTTATAACGGGCAATACACATGGGTGCATGGCTCCCGTCAGACTGACAATGGTGAGATCTATGAATCGACGATTGTCATTGATACGACGTGCGGGGAAGCATGATGTGTTTTCTTTTCCTTTGGCCACAGATTTCGTGCATCAGATGAAGTGTTTGAGGTTTATATCAAAGAGGGCGGGCATGGGAGCCTTGCTGGCTCTGATATTGTTGCTGGGAGCATGTCGTCGTGAGGCGGAAGTGCCGACGGTGCACGAGAAAGAGCAGACGATATTGATGCTGATGCCGTGGTCGGGCAATCTGACGAGTGCTTTGTGGCAGAATGTGAGGGACATGTCAACGGCTGTTGCGGAAGGTTACGCAGACCAGTCGCATGTGATGGTGTGTTTCTTTACAGATCAGGAAGACGCTGTTCTGTTCAGGCTCTATCGGCGGGGGGAGTTATGCTGTGCAGATACGCTGGTTCACTACAGGCAGGTGGATCAGACCAAGGCTGAGGTGTTGGCGGAAATGCTGCAGGACGTTCGTGTTCATGCACCGGCCAGGCGTTATGGTCTCGTCATTGGCTCGCATGGTACGGCGTGGATTCCTTCTGCTGATACGGAACCTTTCCGCGGAGTAGCATCAAAGGTAAAAGGTATGCCGCAGACACGCTGGTTTGGTGCGTTCAACGAGCAAAGTCGTGTGGATATAAGCACCTTGGCGCACGCTATGGATATTGCCGGATGGCAAACGGAGTTCCTGTTGTTTGACGATTGCTACATGTCTTCTGTAGAGGTGGCTTATGAGTTGAGCGGGTACACGCACTATCTTATCGGATGCCCAACGGAGATTCTGTCGTACGGCATGCCCTATCATCTGTGTGCTCCCCATTTGCTTGGTGTCCCTGATTATGAGCAGTTATGTCAGGCCTTCCTGCAGTTTTATACATCAAAGTCCATCCCGTGTGGGACGATAGCCGTTACCGACTGCTCCCAACTTGAAGCCCTTGCCGATGCCGTTGCTGAGATCGAGCGCATATCATCATCGGATATTGACCCTGACAGCATTCAGTGTCTGGATGGCTTTACGCAAGGGGTGTTCTATGACCTTTCGGATTATGTGTGCCATTTGACCTCAGACAGTCTGCTGCTTGACGATTTTCATCGCATCATGTCGTCTGCGGTGCCAAATAAGGCGGCGACCCCGAACTTCTATTCGGCCTATAATGGCTTTAATACTTTGCGCGTATGTTCCGGACTGAATACTTCTGCACCAAGCCGGAGTCCGCATGCGGCCACATGGTCAGAGACTTTGTGGGCTCTTCGGACAAAGCCCGTTCGGGAGAGTCGTGATGTTTCCGGCGAATAGACAGCCGCATCCTCGTATGTTCGTGTGATAGACAGCCGCTCCCGACAGGTGAATGGATGAAGTCGGGAGTGTGGTGTCTATGCTCCGTGCCTTCACGGCTTGTTAATGCGGTGCAGGTGACACAAGAGCAACTGCCCCTCTTCTGTACGCAGGTGCATGCCGTTTCCTTCACAGTATCTGAACATGTTGCATTGGCTGCACGGCTCCATGCGCTTCATCCACTGCCTGTTCCGATAGGGCTTGAACCCGTTTTGCCAGACGTCCCAGAAGTCGTCCTTATAGATGTTTCCCTGATGATATTTACCTCGAATGCTGGTGCATGCCGAGATGCTGCCGTCGATAAGTACGCTTGCAACGCTGATACCGGCAGCGCAGTGGTACAGATGGTCGCGCACACGTCCCTCAAAGTCGCCCAGGAAGCCTTCGCAACTATAACTCGCGTGCATGCGTCCTTCGCTGCGGGTTTGTTCAATAAACTGCAAGAGCTGTGTAAATTGGCTGTCGGTGAGGATTAACTCTGGCTGGTGTGCAGCGCGTCCCATGGGGTCGATGCCAAACAGTCGCCAGTCTCTCACCCCAAGTCTGTACAGCTCTTCTTTGAGCAACCCGAGTTCGTTGATGTTGCGCTGATTGACGCAGGTCACGACGTCCCATGCCAGTCCTTTGGTCTGTGCAGCCATCTGTATTGCTCTGACAGCGTGTCGGAAGCTGTCGTGATGTCCACGCATCCAGTTGTGATTAGCCTCAAGTCCGTCCAGACTGACCGTCATTGACATGAGGCCGGCGTGCAGTAGGCTGTCGAACCGTTTCGGGGTGAGTGCCAGTCCGTTAGTTACCATGCCCCAGGGGAATCCTCGTCTTTTCAGTTCTGCTCCATTCTGCTCGAGGTCAGAGCGTACAAGGGGCTCACCTCCGGATACAATGATCATCACCTGATGTGGATCTACATGAGGCGTGATGCTGTCAATTGCGCGCAGGAAGTCGCTGAAGGGCATGTCCGGATGTGTGGGCAACTGCCTGCAGTCGCTTCCGCAGTGCCGACAGTTGATGTTACATCGCAGCGTGCTTTCCCAGAACAACTGTCGCAGGGGGTGGAGTTGCTTGAGGTTGTTCCGGTGGAGGCGTTCCAGCTCAAGGGCTATGCGGAGGCGTGTTCTCATCGTGCGGAAGTGTGTGCGTTGCTGTGGCTGAAGGTGTGTCTGGTAGCAGTCACACTCCGACAAGTCTGTCTCGACATGTCGGAGTGTGATTATTTGCTGTCTGTCTGCGGCTTTGTTTTGTATGTCTTTCCTATCGCATGCTTGGCGGCAGGCCGTACATGACGCGGATCTCACGTTCCATTCGGGCAGGCTGCATGACGATGTTCAGCTCGAGTTGAGTCCCGTCAGAATTCCATGTTCCATCCGTCTCCTCCCCTGCTTGTGGCAGAAGAATGACGCGCTGTCTGTATTTGCCCGACTCGTCTGTGAAAATCAGACGATTGTCGCCGTTCAGCAATGCGTCGTATGTCAGATGAAACATCCCTTTCTCATCCGTCTGAGTGTTTAGATGCTGCAAGTCGGCATGGCTGAATGCGATGCGGATGTTTCTGATTGGGCGGCCGGAAGCGTCGCATACGCGTCCGTGAACTGTATGTCTGATTAGCGGCACACCGTATTTGACAGGCTGAATCTCATCGTCCCATGAGGTTTTTGTCTCAACCGTTACCTGTGGCGTGTCTTGCTGAGGCTTCGGCAGGTTGTCTGTCGCACTTGCCGCTGTGATGTTCCGCCCTTGATGGCATCCGCTGAATCCGAGCAGTGCAATGAGTGAGGCCAGGATTCGGTTGGCATGTCTCAGCAGTTTGGCATGGAGTTGACTCATGGGTGATCTTGTGTTGCAATATACGGCTCAATCGTGTGTATCGTCATCAGAGGGCTGTGACGCGGAGGCGGATTATCCCAGATAGGTCTTGAGGAGTTTGCTCCGTGAGTTCGAGCGCAGCCGCCTGATGGCTTTCTCCTTAATCTGGCGTACGCGCTCGCGTGTCAGTCCGAGTTCGATGCCAATCTCTTCGAGGGTCATCTCGGGCATCCCGATGCCGAAGAACTTCTTGACGATGTCGCTTTCGCGATCGCTTAGTTGCGCAAGTGCGCGGTCTATTTCTCGGGCGAGCGATTCGTTGATGAGCGTATGGTCGGTGTTGGGAGCGTCTTCATTGGGCAGGACGTCAATCAGCGAATTGTCTTCACCATCGACAAACGGGGCGTCCATAGAGACGTGCCGTCCCGACATCTTCAGCGTCTCTGAGATTTTCTCAACCGGAATGTCCAGCTGCTCTGCCAGTTCTTCTGCCGACGGCCGACGTTCGTTTTCCTGCTCGAACTTGGAGAAGGCTTTGTTAATCTTGTTTAGAGAGCCGACCTGATTGAGGGGCAGGCGTACAATACGGCTCTGTTCTGCCAAAGCCTGCAGGATGGCCTGACGAATCCACCAGACGGCGTATGAGATAAACTTGAAGCCTCGTGTCTCGTCAAATTTCTCTGCGGCTTTAATCAGTCCGAAGTTGCCTTCATTGATAAGGTCTGGCAGACTGAGTCCTTGGTTCTGATATTGCTTTGCTACGCTGACCACGAAACGCAGGTTGGCTCGTGTGAGCTTTTCGAGAGCCTGCCGTCCTTCGCGTCCGCCGCGGCGAATCTGTTGAGCCAACTCGACCTCCTCTTCTACCGTGATGAGTGGTTCGCGACTGATTTCCTGTAAGTACTTGTCGAGCGATGCACTCTCTCGGTTGGTAATCGACTTGGTGATTTTTAGTTGTCTCATATATGCAGTACTGGGATATGATTTTTTTTGCTTCTTTTTCTTCTGCTGACGCCGGGTGTCTCCTGGGTTTACTTGGCGTAGTTGACAGCCCGTGTCTCGCGTATAACGGTTACCTTCACCTGTCCGGGATAGG
>JAFUXZ010000140.1 GCA_017470795.1 Paludibacteraceae bacterium | reverse complement strand
CTGCATGTTGGCAGTCATGGCTGCAATGTTGGAGGTGACGGTGGTACCGATGGTCTCACCCATTACCAAGGCGATACCCTGATAGAGTGGCAGGGCACCTGTTGAGCACAGAATCATGGTGATGGCCATCACGGCGGCTGACGACTGTACGGCCATCGTCAGGATACTGCCCATGAGCAGGAACAGGATGGTGGTGAGAAAACTGTCGGGATTGAAAGAAGAAAAGAAAGAGAGAACGGCCGGATTTTCTCCAAGTTGCATGTCAATGCCGGTCTGGCGCAGCGTGCCGAGCCCGAAAAACATAAAAGCCACGCCGAAGATAAATTCGCCGAGGCTTTTGCGTCGCTTGCTGTAGACCAACAGGATGGCAATGAAGAACGCGGGAAAGACAAGGTTTGTGATATTGAACGAGCCGAACCCGGCTGACATGATCCATGCGGTAAGCGTTGTCCCGATGTTGGCTCCCATAATGACACTGATGGCCTGTGCGAGCGTCATCACTCCGGCATTGACGAACGATACGGTCATCACGGTGGTAGCGGTGGAAGACTGTACGGCAGCCGTTACAAATGCTCCTGTCAGGACGCCGGTAAATCGGTTGGTGGTCATGGCAGCCAGGATGCTGCGCAAGTTGTTACCGGCAACTTTCTGAAGCGACTCGCTCATCATTTTCATGCCATAAATGAACAGGCTCAACGAACCTATCAGCTTTAGAGCATAGATCAGGGCGGATTGTTCCATGTATCAGTATGTCTTAAAATTATGTTGTACAAAAGTATGTATTTTTGTGCTATCAGCAAATCGGGTTCACTAAAAAACACTATTTTTGCGCATCTTGAATGGCGGCAGCATGCAAAAATGTCCGAGTGTGTGATACGGCGTAGATTGGGCTGCATGATGGTTATGGACGCGTATCATCGTCGGAGTTACAATGGGTAAAACCGTGTGTGGCGTCACAGCCGGCAGAGTAGGACCGCATGATGGCAGATGACGAATCAGGACCAGTGGATGCCGACGGGCATGCTGATAGTGCCCGATGGATGCCGACGGCTTTGGAGGGGGCGTAATGCTTTGCATGATGTGTAGTCGCAGGCGATGACACGGAGCAAGTGTTCTGTGTAATCTGCGCCGGCGGATTCGTCTGCACGTCAGGTTTTTATTCAGGTTAGCCGCCTGTGACAGAATACGGTTACTGGACGGTTGTTGTAGTTGAATTTTATACCTCACAATAAAACACAGTTATGAACAAGACCATCACCATCTACTGTAAGAACACAAGGAGTTACCATGACTTCCCGGTAGGAGTGTCCCTGTTGGACATATATAAGGAACTGGATATCAAACTTCCATATCCGGTGGTATGCGCCCGTGTGAACTACAAAAGTCAGGGGTTGAATTACCTTGTGTATAACCCTAAGGACATAGACTTCATTGATGAGAGCAAACCCGCAGGCATGCGCTGCTACATTCGGACGCTCACGATGGTGCTAGCCAAGGCAGTAAACAGCCTCTATCCGCAGAGCGACGTGCGGATTGACCATCCGGTATGCAACGGATATCAGTGCAGCCTGACCAATCTTGACGGCCCCGTAACCCCGGATATGGTGCGTCAGATAAAACAGCAGATGGACAAAATCGTGGCAGCAGACGAACCCATACAGGTCGTAGAGAAGCATTCCAAACTGGTCAAGCAACTCTTTGCTGATCGCGATGATTCTAAAGACGCTTTGATTGATGCGATGAGTGAACCCTACTTCCGGTTCTATCAGATGGGAGATTATATTGACTACTACGACGGTGTCCTGATGCCTTCTACGGGCTATCTGGATGTCTATGACCTGATCCCATATAACGGAGGCGTCCTGATGCAAGTGCCTGACCAATACGTGCCAAAACAATTGGCCGGATTTGTTGAGCAGTTGAAAATCTGCGAGGTCTTCAAAGACTTTGTCGATTGGAGCCGTCTGGTGCATGTGGGAAATGTGGGCGAACTGAACAAGGCTTGCAGGAGCGGACGGACGGCCGACCTGATAAAAGTGTCGGAGGCCATACAGGAGAAGAAAATCATACAGATAGCAGATACGATATGCGGCAAAGAGCACAGACCACGGTTCGTGCTTGTTTCCGGCCCTTCATCATCGGGTAAAACAACCTTCTCAAAGCGGCTGCAGGTACATCTGATGGTTAATGGGCTTGACCCGCTCATTATCTCGATGGACAATTATTTTGTCAACCGCGTGGACTCGCCTCGCGATGAAAACGGCGACTATGACTTTGAAGACATACGGGCCCTCGATTTAGGACTGCTGCAGCAACAGGTCAACGACCTTCTGAATGGCAAGGAGGTTGAACTGCCGAGTTACAGTTTTGAGAAGGGGGAGCGTGAGTATCGGGGGAATAAACTTCAGCTGAAGCCCAACAGCATCATCATCATGGAGGGCATCCACGCACTGAACCCGCAGACGCTGCCCGATATTCCGAGACACGAAGCCTTCAGGATTTATGTGTCGGCATTGACGACAATAAGCCTTGATAACCACAATTGGATTCCGACAACAGACACCAGATTGCTGAGGCGTATCGTACGCGACTACAGATATCGGCATTATTCGGCTCATGAAACGATTCAGCGTGCACCGAGCGTGCGTCGTGGAGAAGAAAAATGGATTTTCCCCTATCAGGAAAATGCAGACGTGATGTTCAACTCGGCTCTGTTGTTCGAGCTGGCAGTG
>JAFUXZ010000139.1 GCA_017470795.1 Paludibacteraceae bacterium | reverse complement strand
TCACCGACGAGGCTAAGGCCACCTTCCGCTCGAAGGTAATCGTGAAGTAACCTGCTCCCCCACACGGGGACACCCTGACAAACGTCTCGGGCGACACCGCAAGGTGCCGCCCGAGATTCTTTTATGAACCGTGAGGCTGAAGCGACAAATAAGGCAGACGTGCGGACGCCTGCCTCTGACTTACTCAATCTTAAATTCGTCGTTCACCCACTCGCTGTACTTCCGGTTAAGGAGTATCATCCACTTTCTGATTTCTTCAAGTGTGCGGGCAGTGTCGGGGCTGATGTCGGCCTGCCGGCGACGGAGCATCATGATGCCATACATGAAGATGAGCGCAGTCTCCACGTCGGTCGCCTGGGCCGGGTGCGTGCCGCGCGATTTGAGATAGACTATCGAGGGGCGTACGTAGAGGTATTTGGCATTGTAGGCGGCGTCCTGACCGCGTGTGAGCAGGTATTGATGCAGTTGTTCGAGGTCGTTGACGGTGTTCCGGATCATCGGCAGGTGGCCCGACTGCTTCAGCCCGTCTTTGAGCATCATGTCTATCAGGCTTTCGTACCACTCACGCAGCTGGTGCCGCTGCTGATCGGTGACGGGATAGGGGCGGATAATCTGCCGGTCGATGCGGTCGATGTCCATGTCGAGGGCGCGGATCAGGTCTTCGATCTGCCACATGTAGAGGACGTATTCGATGATGTTGTTCTGACGGAGTTCGTGAGCGATGAACATTTTTATTCTCTGATGACGGGTTGATGTTGTGGTCTGCACTTCTGCAGACGGATGTTGTATTGCTGATGATACAGGCTGTATCTCTGCAGACCGGCGTGGTGCTGCCGGTGCTGTGGCTGTCAGGCCGGCCGCGCGGTCTGTCAGCTGTCGTCGGCATCGTCGTCGAGCCAGCTCCATGCGTAGTCGTCGTCGATAAACTGCTCGAGGTCGCGCCGTTCTTTTTTCGTGGGGCGTCCGGTGCCGCGGGCGCGTCCTGCCTGTGCTGCCAGTTGCTGTAGACGCAGCAGTTCGAGCTGGTCGGGAGTGGTGACGTTCTCCATGTAGTCGGCCACGAGTTTTGCTCCGAGCCGGTTGGCCGAGAGGCGGAGAATCTTGAAGCGATAGGTCACCGGACTGCGCCTGACGCCAATCACGTCGCCTTCCTGCACGCTGTGTGCCGGCTTGAGTTGCTGTCCGTCACGCGTAATCCAGCCTTTCTTGCAGGCTTCGGCGGCTTGGCTGCGGGTCTTGTAGAGCCGCATGGTCCATAGCCATTTGTCTATTCTGATGGGCATGTCGCGGGTTTAGTCAAGGGTCTCGGAGGCGATGCCTGACGAGGTCTCCATGTTTTCGTTCTTATGCTGTTCGAAGCACTTCGACACAGCCACAAACTGATAGTACGCATCGCACTTGGCACTGATATATCCCTCCTTGCCGTCGCGAAAGCCTCCTTTGAGCCAGTAATAGCGGAAGAAGCGCCACTTCGGTCTCCACCACAGGTCAAACAGTCCGTACCGGTTCGGATGCTTCTGCACTTCGTTGTCGGTATATTGGTTGGTCTTGCGCACGATGGTCTGCATGCTGTCGTCGGCCAGATGCATGAGTGCGAGCCGGCGGTTCCTGCGCGGGGTGTAGCCGATGCGTCCCTCCACAATCGGGAAGGTGTGCACATAGGGTGGCCATACCGTGCCCTCACGCACGAAGAAACGCAGCTGATAGTCGGGCCACGACGAGCGCATGCGGCGGTGCATGAACAGGTTCGAGCGTGCCACATACAGCCCACGGGGAGCATCGGCACGACGCACCAGCGCATACAGATAGTCACGCAGCTCGGGCGTCACCAGTTCGTCAGCATCGACCACGAGCACCCACGGGTTGACGGCCGATTGGATGGCGAAGGTCCGCGCCGGCTCCGCGCTCTTGTGACTGCCTTTTGCAAACGTCACCACGCGGCAACCATGCCGCTGCGCG
Source organism: Paludibacteraceae bacterium (assembly GCA_017470795.1). Classification (GTDB taxonomy): domain Bacteria; phylum Bacteroidota; class Bacteroidia; order Bacteroidales; family Paludibacteraceae; genus RGIG4928. Next base: position 1,780 of record JAFUXZ010000139.1, on the reverse strand, counting down.
ATCTCGACCGTCCGGTCCGTACTCTCCATATCGCACACCACCACCTCGTCAAAATCGCTCACCGTCTGCAGCACACGGCTCAGCAGCCGCTCTGCGTTGTAGGTGTTGATGACTACCGAGATGCGCTCCTGCTCAGGTCTGATGTCCTTCATGATGCTTCTGATTTTGTGCCAAAGGTACAACTTATTCGCAGAACGTCAGCAGGCCGACGCCCGTCAGGACATCGGCTGACGGCTTCCGGCTGCCAAGCGGTCCGGCTGTCCGCCTCCGCCGTACATACCCTCCGTCACCGCTCCCCTCCCGCCCCGGCTGCCGGGGCAGGAGTGCAGGGTGCAGTCATGCTGCCGTCCGCCGGTGGCTGCGGGGCGACGGCAGGCATCAGGGCGGCGCACCGCCCCCGGAGCCGCACACGCAGCATGCATCGCCGCCGCCTGCGCGGTGAGCTGCACCACCCGACGTGCCTCACGCCGCATAAAAGACAAGGGAGCCACCCTTGCGGATGACTCCCCGACAGGTCTGCCCTGTTATGACTTACTTGCTGAAGGCACTGAAGATTGTGCCGAGCGACGTAGCGATGCTGGCGGCATTGCTGGCTACGCTTGTGGCACTGCTCGCCACGTTTGAAGCACCGAGGGTGTTGAGCAGCGACGAGGTCACTGTCGAAGCCGTATTGGTGGTTACAAGGTTGTTCAAGCCCAACTGGCTGGCTACAAGGCCCTTGGTAAAGTCGGAGTACGTACCCGAACCAACCTTTGCGCCCTTGATATTCTGAACTGCGCTGATAAGCGTCACGGTGCTGGCGATGTTGGTCATGTTGGTCAGGTCAACCTTGCCGTTAGCCTTATAGGCGTTGTAAAGGCTGTAAAGTGCTGTTCCGGCACTCGAACCCGACGTGTAGGCTGCCGAATTCGTGGTTTTTGACAGGCTCGACGTGGAGCCGCATGACGTCATCATAGCTACTGATGCTATCAGCGCAATGGCGATGAAGAGTTTTGATTTCATGATGTTGGTTATAAAAGATTAAACTTAAATGTATTCTGACGGCGAAAGTACACAAAAAATCGACAAGGAGCAAAAACCTCTGCACCAATGCGCGCACCGCCGCACCCGAAATCAGACCACCGCATCCTGCACGCTCCACCCCGCCGGCCGAGCACCTGTCTGTTGGCCACAAACGCACTTCTGTCTCCGACACCCGCGTAGTTAACAAAATTTTATTACATTTGCTGCGAATGGAAGTTGGATTTGTTTTTTTTGTATGCCATATATTCTTTCATTTTATATAGAACTTACAAAAGAAACAATGTAAGGTATTAGTTCTTGTTCTTCTTTTACGATGAAAACCAACATTGTCAACTTTTATTTGGTACTCCTTGTCGCAGCCAATGTTGCGGCAAGGAGTTTCTGCCAGTCGACGAGCTCCCTGCCTTCGTTATGGACGCTTGAAGCCTGCGTCGACTACGCCCGTAACAACAACCTCGCGGTGCGACAGGCAGAAGTGAGCCGTCAGGAAGCAGAAGTGTCCGTAGTGCAGAGCGAGGCAGCCTACTGGCCGACGCTCTCATTCTCAGCCGGCGCAAACTACACCAACCAGCCCTATGGCTCGCCCGTCAACGCATTCAGCACCAATGCCGGTCTGAACTTCAACTGGCGCATCTACGACGGCAGCCGCCGCCTCACGGTGGAGCAGAACCGCATCGCCGGACGCGAAGCCGCCCTGAAAGTCGAACAGACCGCCAACACCGTCGAAGAACAGGTGATGCTACTCTACGTGCAAGCC
>JAFUXZ010000138.1 GCA_017470795.1 Paludibacteraceae bacterium | reverse complement strand
GGCTTTATATGAGAATGGCATGTCGGTGTATGATGAGTTCGTGCGCTGTGACTATGATGCAATCGTGGGGCGTACGGATGTTCTCGGACCGGAAGATCTGAGCCGCTACCATCGCCTGGTTGACATCTTGCGTACTGCTCGGAAAAATGGGGCAAAGCTCACTCCTTATCAGCCTAAGGATGGGGTCATCAACACGAATGCCTACTGGATCATGGTTAATGATGCAAACAAAGCGGCGAAGAAATAGTCTGCCGCAGATTGCTGTATAGAAAAGAACCGGCCTGTTGAGTCTTAAATCATCAACAGGCCGGTTCTGTTATGTGTTGTTGTGACGTTGGGCCGGAGCGGCCGTGTCAGGTTGCTGTTTGTATGCGTGGAGGGGAGTACCGCTATAGACACTTACCTGAAGAGGTTCTTGAAGTGCTCAATGAAGCGGTTGCTGTCTTGTGTGCTTGGTTCCATGCCCGGTGCATCGGCCAGCGTCTCCATCATTTTCTTTTCGTCTTTATTCAGGTGTTCAGGAATGTACACGCTGATGTTAATCAGCAGGTCTCCTGTCCCGTATCCGTCCAGCTGCGGCAGCCCTTTGCCGCGCAAGCGCAGTACTTTGCCCGGCTGTGTCCCGGCCGGTATCGTCACCTTCACACGACCGTCGACGGTCGGTACTTCCACTTGTCCGCCAAGAGTTGCTGTCGGCACGCTGAGGAGCAGATTGTAGATCAGGTCGCTCTCATCGCGCATGAGAACGTTGTCGGGCTCTTCTTCTATCAGGATCAGCAGGTCTCCGTTGACGCCTCCGTGTGGGGCGGCATTGCCTTTGCCGCGCATGGACAGTTGCATGCCGTCCATCACACCGGCCGGGATGTTGATGGTGATGATTTCGTCGTCGCGTACGACACCTTCTCCTTGGCAGTGTGGGCACTTATCTTTGATAATGCGCCCCTCGCCATGACAGTCCGGACAGTTGGTCACGGTTTGCATATTGCCCAATATCGTGCGTTGTACGCGCGTGACGCGTCCTTGACCGTGACATGTCGGACAGGTTTCGGAGGCAGATCCGGCTTTCGCTCCGGTGCCGTTGCAATGTTGGCACGGAACGAGTTTCTTCACCTTGATTTTCTTTTCTACGCCGTGGGCAATGTCAGACAGTGACATCTTTACCTTAACGCGTAAGTCAGAGCCCCGTCTGACGCGTTGTCCGCCTCCGCCACCACCGCGGCCAAATATGTCGCCGCCGAAGAAGTCGCCAAAGTGTCCGCCAAACAGGTCGCCGAACTGCGAGAAGATGTCTTCCATATTCATGCCGCCGGCACCTCCTGCCGAGCCGCTCAGGCCGGCATGTCCGTACTGGTCGTACATCCTGCGCTTCTGGGCATCAGACAATACGCTGTATGCTTCGGCCGCTTCCTTGAACTTTTCCTCAGCGTCTTTGTCGCCGGGGTTCTTGTCGGGGTGATATTTGATGGCTAACTTACGGTAGGCCTTTTTTATCTCGTCCTCGGTGGCGTTCTTCTGAACGCCAAGCACCTCGTAGTAGTCTCTTTTTTCTGCCATGTCTTATTTCTCCCTATGTATCTGTGCTTATTGTCCGACAACCACTTTTGGATGTCTGATGATCTTGTCGCCAAGAACGTATCCTTTCTGCGTGCAGTCGACAATGGTGTTCTTCTGTTCTTCGCTTGGAGCCGGGACTGTCGCGATTGCTTCGTGTATGTCGGCATCGTAGGCAACACCGTCAGTTTCAATCGCCTTTACGTCGTTCTTCTCCAGAAAGCGGACGAACTTGTTGTACATAAGACTGATGCCTTCGGTAATTGCTTCGGTGTCGCTGGCCGTCTTGATGGATTCGACAGCTCTCTCGAAATCGTCGATGATGGGCAGCATTTCCTTGAATATCTGTTCGCCGGCAGTCTTGATGAGTCCGGCTTTCTCTCTGATTGTGCGCTTGCGATAATTGTCAAATTCTGCCATCAGTCGCAGATTCTTATCGTTCAGGTCTGCAATCTTTTCGTTAAGTTCGCTGATCTGCTGCTCCATCGTGTCTTCTTCGTTAACCGTTTCCTGTGTTTCAGCCTCCTGTTTTGCGGTCTCTTGCTCAACATCGGTTGCGTTAGACGACTCGTTTATGTCTTTCTGTTTTGCTTCTTTGTCTTCTTTCATGTCTTGATGAACAAATTTTTGCCTACTGGTTTTGCAACAACTGCGCCAAAGGCGTGTATGACAGATTCTTGGGCGGAGAACTGCCATTCTGTCAGTTTTGTGCGCGCCGGAGTGAATCAGCCTCCCGAAGGTTTGAGGAGTGGTGCGTCAGACAGTTTGTGAGCCTCCCATACATCCCTGCCGTCCATGCCTGTCGGAGTTGCATCAGGGGAAGCCTTTGGGTTTTCATGAGACCGTTGGCGCAAAAGTCCCGGCACCTGTCAGGGGCGTGCATTTCAGTCAGGCATGCACGTCGGGAATCGATGCCGACAGTCCGGGACCGGTGGCCTTGCACTGGCGGAATCGTTTGCCGCAAAATCTCCGGCGGCTCCGTCGTGCCGGATTCGTTTGCCTCCCGTTTCGCCCATGAGCGCATCAATGCCGTTGGCCTGCATGCGTGGAATGGCGTCGGACAACCGCTGCGGGGCGCGTGAAAATACTTTGTTCTCCGGGTAACTATGTCGCGTGGAAAACGTATCTTTGTATGATTCTTACAGTACTACCTATGAAATTCGTTGATTGGGGTGTCATTCCATACCGCGTGGCGTGGCAGCAACAGCAGCAGCTCTTTGCGCAATCGATTGAAAATAAGCAGAAAGGCCTGCCGACAGATGATGTGTTCATCTTCTGTGAACATCCGTCCGTCTTTACGCTCGGCAGGCATGGAAATCCCGCCAACATGTTGCTCAATGAAGCCTACATGAAGCAGATGCAGGTTGAGTTGGTGCAGATTGACCGTGGCGGCGACATCACTTATCATGGTCCAGGGCAGATTGTCGGTTATCCGATTGTCGATTTGGACCATTATCGCATCGGTCTGAAAGACTACATTCACCGTATAGAGGAAATCATCATCTGCACAATCGCCCGGTGGGGCATTCAGGGGCAGCGCATGGCCGGGGCCACCGGAGTGTGGATAGATGTCGGCCGGCCGACGTGCAGGAAGATTGCCGCCATTGGCGTGAGGAGTTCAAAATATGTCACGATGCACGGGTTTGCCCTGAATGTGAACACCGACCTGAACTACTTCAGGATGATCAATCCCTGCGGCTTTACGGACAAAGCCGTGTGCTCAATGCAGTCGGAAACAAAACAAATCATCGACATGGAGCAGGTTAGGCAAACAATTCGACAATATGCTGAAAAACAATTTTTTATTCCGTAAATATATTTATAAATTTGTCAGTCGAAAACCGGCCGTTCAGCACTTCGCGTCAGACCCGCTCAACTGCTGAACCTGTGTCGGCCCTAAGTCAATACCGCTGAGACCTCCAGAACGACAATTAAATACAATACATAATGAGTTATCTGAATTTTGATAAATCTATTCTCATCAATCTTGAGCGTTCGCTATACAAGGAGATGATTCGCACCAATCGTGCAGGAGCGTACAACAGCACGACGCTGATTGATTGCAATACGCGCAAATACCACGGACAGTTGGTGCTGCCATTGCCCGAACTGGGGCGTGACAACTACGTCCTGCTCAGTGCGCTGAACGAGACGGTAATCCAGCACGGAGCCGAATTCAACCTTGGTATCAATCAGTATGAGGGCGGGCATGTCAGTCCGAACGGACATAAATATATTCGGCAGTTTGACTGCGAGGTAATCTCGCGGACTGTCTATCGTGTTGGCGGCGTAGTGCTGTCCAAAGAGCGTATGCTGGTGTCGTTCGAACCCCGCGTACTGATTAAGTACACCCTGCTCGAAGCGCATTCACCCACGACGCTCCGCTTCCGCCCCTTCCTCGCCTTCCGCAGCGTCAACGAACTTACACATGCCAACGATCAGGCCGACAAAACCTATCAGGAAGCCGATAACGGTATCGCAATGCGGCTCTATCCGCAGTTCCCGCAACTCTTTATGCAATTCTCCAAGCAGAACAGTTACGCACACGATCCGAACTGGTATCATGGCATTGAGTATTTCAAAGAGCGAGAACGCGGGTTGGATTCGACGGAGGACTTGCTGGTTCCGGGTTGCTTCGAGCTGCCGATGAAGAAGGGCGAATCCATTATCTTCTCTGCCGGTATCACTCCCGTCAATCCGCGTGCCCTCAAAGGAATCTGGAAGATGGAGATGTCCCGCCGCATCGCCCGTACAGACATGTTCGCCACGCTTAAAAACTCTGCCGCACAGTTCTACAAACGCGAGGGTGGCAAGTGCACCCTCTTAGCCGGCTATCCGTGGTTTCATGCTGATGCCAGATGCGAGTTCATGGCCCTTCCGGGATGCACCCTTTCCATTGATCGCCCCGAATACTGGGATGTTATCATGAATCAGACCGCCGTTCCTGAGATCATGGACTTCATCAACAACTCAGCAGAACGTCAGCCCATGATTCAAGGCATGGAAGAACCCGATGCCCTGCTGTGGGCTGTTGTCGCCATGCAGCGCTATGCCGAGTATGCATCAGTAGCCGACGCCGCCAAGCTCTATGGCAAAGTCGTGACGTCCATCATCAGTTTTATTCGCAAACAGCAACATCCACGGATGTTCCTGCACAACAATGGACTCCTGTACGTCGATGGTACGGAGCGTCCCGCCACATGGATGAATGCAGTAGAAGATGGTCGGCCCATCACGCCCCGTACGGGATACGTTGTCGAAATCAATGCCCTGTGGTATGACGTTCAGAAATTTGCCGCCGAATTAGAACGGACGCTTGGCAATGAGCACGCAGCCGACCTGCTCGACTATCAGGCAGAAATTACGCGGGGCGCATTCATATCGACTTTTTGGAACGGACTTTATCTGGATGACTACGTGATAGACAATTATCATGACAAGGAAGTCCGTTCGAGTCAGATTTGGGCCATCGGTCTGCCATACTCTCCGTTAGATCGGAAGCAACAGAAATCAGTTCTGGACATTTGTACCAAAGAGCTGCTCACCCCCAGAGGTCTGCGCAGCCTTTCTCCCAAGAGCGGATCATATCGCGGCAACTATACGGGCTCTATGAGAGAACGTGATCGCAACTACCACAACGGTCCCGTATGGCCGTTGAACATAGATGCATACGTTGAGGCATATGTGCGCATCAACAAATTGGCCGGACGGAGCTTCATAGAACGCTTGCTGCTGGGCTACGAAGCCGAGATGTCCGAATTGTGTATCGGCACCATCAACGAACTTTACGACGGCAATCCTCCGTTCAAGGGACATGGCGGTATGTCCTACGCCCCAAGCGTGGCAGCAGTCATTCGCGTAATCAAAAAACTTGAGCAACTCAAAGCCGAAGACTGACAGCCGATGCATGCTCATGGTCAAGACCGATGAGAAACATGACGTATCTTAACAACACAGAGTTATTATAAATCAATATACAAAGATGAAAGCACTAATGTTTGGCTGGGAGTTTCCGCCTCATATCCTGGGCGGATTAGGAACGGCCAGCTATGGACTGACGCGTGGCATGGCGCAGCAGCCCGATATGGAGATTACCTTCGTCATTCCCAAGCCGTGGGGCGACGAGGATCAGTCATTCCTGAAAATCATAGGAGCCAATCATATTCCAATCGTATGGAAAGAGAAT
>JAFUXZ010000137.1 GCA_017470795.1 Paludibacteraceae bacterium | reverse complement strand
GGAGCAGATTGACCATGTGAAGATAGTGCCTGATACGTTGCCCGTTCGGGATGGCATTGATCGTGTGGTGCGCGTGTTTGACCGTGTGCCGGGGGCTGATGAACCGGGTGAGGACACAGCGGTGATACGCTGTCCGCTCAGCCGGCTGATCGGGAGCGAGCAGCGGCTTGCTGACCTGCTCGGGCACGAGGGGCGGATCACGCTGTGCCCGACCGACGTGGAGAATTCTTCCGACGGCCTCATCGAGGATTACGGCGCGATGCTGAGCCGGCTCTCCAGAACGGTTGAAGACGGCATCAGGTCCGGCCGGCAGGTGAGCCTGAACGTGCTGACCGATGCGATGATGGCAGGCGAGATGCATAATTGCGAGGCGGGCGTGAGCAATGTGACACTGGCGCCGAACGGGCGGCTGTATCTCTGCCCCGCGTTCTATTATGATGAGCTGCGGGGCTTGAGCAACATGATGAATCACGTCCGGCCCGTGTCCGACCGCAGCGTGGGCAGTCCTGATGAGGGACTGGACATCAGGAACCCCCAACTGCTCCGGCTGGACCATGCGCCTCTCTGCCGGCGGTGCAGGGCCTGGCATTGCCGTCGCTGTGTATGGCTCAACGAGCGAATGACCTGGGACAGGAATACGCCCGGTCGTGAGCAGTGCGTCATCTCTCATACGGAGCTTCGTGTGGCCCGGCAGCTGCAGCAAAGGCTCGTCGGGTGCGGCCTGGGTTTTGAGCACGTGATAGACAAGGTGGAGCATCTGGACCCGTTTGACGCACGCGAAATGTGGTAGGACCTGATGCGGAAATTGGGAAACCGGTTACTGACTATAATTCAACAGACAGACGATATGAAGAAAAAGGTAGGACAAGTGAGCCTCGATGAGTGCGCGGAGATTCAACGGCTTTTTGAGCGGCGCAATGGGCTGCAGGAACTGAGCAGGATTCTGGCGGCTGACAATGCGGAACTTTACGAACGCCTCGTGAGGGACATGGGCCGCACGCAGACGCAGTTTCAGCAGTGGTGGGACAGTATGGCGCGGAAATATCAGTGGGAGTCGACTCCCGACGGAAACTGGGAAATTAACTTCGACACGTGCGAGATATTCCTGGTCGTGCCATGACAACAAACCGGACCGGACGACATGCTTCCGGTCGGTGCAGGCTGTGCCGGATGAGCTCGCTGTCAGACGATCCGGTACGGGAATAGGAATGTCTGCTCGGCTTGCAGACGATAAACATCAACCGAAAGAAGAAGGATTTTGCGTATGTTACTGATGATTGGTACCACGGAGCTGCTGCTTATCAGCGGCGTGGCATTGCTGCTCTTTGGCGGCAAGAAGCTGCCCGAGCTCATGAAGAGCATGGGGCAGGGCGTGAAGAACTTTAAGGAGGGCATGAACGAGCCCGTTCAGAAGGCGGACGACAAGGGCGGCAACGCCGGGCCGGACGACAGGCAGGCCGCCGGGAGTCATGACCCCGTGTCCGGACCGCAAACTGACGAGCAGCCGCGTCAATGACGGGTGAGCCGCTCACTTTTGGCGGGCACCTGGATGTGCTGCGCCGCATGCTGATGCGCATCGCCGCCGTGACCGTTGCGCTGGCTGCCGTCGTCTTCTGCTTCAAGGATGCGACCTTCGGCCTGCTGCTCGCTCCCACGCAATGGGATTTCATCACTTATCGCATGCTCGAGAGGCTGATGAACCGGTTGGGCTTCGACTTCGGTTTTGAGCCATATCACGTCAATCTCATTGCCACCGAGCTGTCCAGCCAGTTCATGGCCCATCTCACCGCCTCGCTCATGCTCGGGGCGCTGCTGGCTTCGCCCTATATCGTGGTGGAGCTGTTCGCCTTCGTCGCTCCGGCTCTGTATGATCGCGAGCGGAAGGTGGCGCTGCGGGTCATGGCGGCGGTCTGTGCGCTGTTTGCGCTTGGCGTCCTGATGAGCTACTTCGTTCTCGTTCCCATAGCCTTCCGGTTTCTTGGCACCTATCAGGTCGCCCCGCAGATCGAGAGCAACATCACGCTTGACAGCTACATCCGGACATTCACCACTCTCACGCTCCTGATGGGGCTCGTGTTCCAACTTCCGGTGGCGGTCGGCCTTCTGGCCCGGCGCGGCATCGTCAGGTCGGACATGATGCGCCGTTATCGTCGTCATGCCATCTTGTTGATTATGCTGCTTGCTGCCGTCATCACTCCGCCCGACGTCATGACGCTGCTGCTCGTCGCGCTGCCCCTTGCTCTGCTTTATGAGCTGAGCATCCGCATTGCGCGGCATGTGGAAGAGAAGGCGAAACAGAAATTGAAGGAGCAGAAACGCAAGCGTTAGGCAAAGCGGCGGATGTCTTTGCTCCGTGTTTTACACGTCGGGGACGCGGCTGGTCAGAAAAGCGGGAGCAGCAGATAGAACAGTATCGGGAACAGCAGCGACGGGAGCAGGTCAATCGTCTTGCATTGCCTGATTCGCAGGATGCTGAGTGCGGAGCAGATGAGCAACAGGCCTCCGATAATCATCAGTTCGGTCAGCATGCCCTCGGGAATCTGCGGCAGCAGCAATGCCGCGCAGTAAATCGCTCCCTGCCAGCAGAAGAGAACAACGGCTCCCCACATCATGGCCCAGCCGAAACTGGTGGCGAGAACGCAGGAGGTAATCAGATCGAGCGAGGCATTGTAGTACAACAGCGTGTTGTCGCCATGAATGGCGCTCTGAATCGGCCCCAGTATTGACAGCGAGCCGATGCAATACAGCAGGCATCCTGTCAGGAGTCCCTGAACGACACCATGACCTGCCCTGCGCGCTGACAGCTGCTGCACCCGTCCGTCGAGGTTGAGCGCCGTGCCGAGCAGCCCGCCCAGCGTCAGACTCGCGATGAACAGCACCGGATAGCGGCTTTCGTTCATGTTGCGAAGCGCCACACTGACACCCAGCACGAGGGCTGCCAGCCCAATGACGCTGAAAAGCATGTCCTTGCTCCGCTGACCGACATGCCGGTGGAGCAGGCATCCAACGCCCGTACCAACGCAGATGGCGGCTGTGTTGACAATCGTCCCTATCATGTATTTTCTTCCGGTTTGGCTGCAAAGATACAGATTTGCCGCCGATTGCACTCACGAAAGTCCTACGATATGTCTGCACGCCCCGTCCAAACGGTCTGCAGAGGCACTGCGTGCACAAACAACGGGATGTCGGCAGGGGCATCGCTCAAGTCGGTCAACAGCTGTCGGCAGACATGACACGGATGACTGTCTGCACCACACCGCCACCGGCTCTGAACAGACAGCACGATTATGCACACTGGCGCACAGGCGGCTGCAACACAGGTCTGTGAACGACCGGACTCGGAGCCGGCGGCGACATGCGTACACACGGCATGCCCCGCCCTGCCGCCGACAGCCACAGACTGACGTCATGACACCCTGGCCACGCTGCCCACAGAGGTGCGCCCGACCAATCATTGAGCCTGCGACGTCGAAAGAGCAACAACACAGCCACAACGGGAAAAGAGCCGGACAGCAGCCGGAACAGCACTCCGGCCGGCAAAAAGTCTGACAACACGCGAGCGAGACATCAGCACCACTCCGGCAGCAGAAAAAGTTTTGGTTGTTTGACCGGGAAGATATTATCTTTGCCTACATGAACACAGAAGCTACACAAACATTCTCCGTACGTGCAGACATGTCGGCCGCCGCAATGGGGTCGGGCACGTTGCAGGTTCTCGCCACTCCTGCACTCATCGCCATGATGGAACACACAGCCATGCAGGCCATCGGAAGCCTGACGGATGGGCAAACCACCGTCGGCATCAAAATGGACATGCAGCACCTGCGCCCCACGGGCATCGGCTGCGACGTCCACGTGACCGCCCGACTGATACAGACCGAGGGCCGCAAATACACACTGCAGATTCAGGCCACTGACGCCGACGGGCAACTGATCGGAACCGCCACGCACGAACGATTCCTTGTTGACGCCAATAAGTTTATGGCCAAAATAAAACAGCAATAGTTGCACGTTCAGAAAAAAAATCCTACATTTGCAGCCCATTTCGGAAAAGGCTCATAACAAGCAGTTTTGCACACACTGCAGCACATCCGTGAAGGACAGCGCGCAGCAACGGCAGCTCGCCTATCCGATTAACATTAACAGACATACAATAATGTACGCAATCGTAGAAATCCTTGGACAGCAGTTCAAGGCTGAAGCCGGCAAACGGCTGTTCGTACACCGCATGCAGGAAGCCGAACAAGGCGCAACGGTGGAATTTGAAAACGTTCTTTTGGTAGACAATGACGGCAACATAGCCGTAGGCACGCCCACCGTGGCAGGTGCAAAGGTGGTAGCTGAAGTGCTGTCACACGTCCGCGGCGAGAAGGTGCTCGTTTTCAAGAAAAAACGTCGTAAAGGCTATGACAAGCTGAATGGTCATCGCCAGAACTTCACAGAGATCTTAGTTAAAGAAATTGTTGCATAACCGCTTAAAAACTCAGAAATAATGGCACATAAGAAAGGTGTAGGTAGTTCGAAGAACGGCCGTGAATCAGAAAGCAAACGCTTGGGCCTGAAACTCTTTGGCGGTCAATATGCCAAGGCAGGCAACATCATCGTACGTCAACGCGGTACAGTGCACTATGCAGGCGAGAACGTCGGCATGGGCAAGGATCATACACTCTACGCTCTGAAGAGCGGCGTCGTAGTTTTCAGCCGCAAGCGCGAAAACAAGTCGTACGTCTCCGTTCAACCCGTAGAACAAGCCGAAGGCTGACAACGACAGCGTCAGACTAAACAGACATCTCCCGTTGTATTGGGCGCGAACCGCCTGAGCGGCGGGAGATATATCTTTTTTTACGAGCAACACACAAGCACTCAGAAACATGCTCACACTCAAGCAGATTACTGACAACTACGACAACGTCCTGAAAGGCCTTGAAAAGAAACACTTCCAGGGAGCCAAAGAAACACTGGACGAAGTGATCAGACTGAATGAACTGCGCCGTTCGACCCAGCTGCAGAAAGACAATGCGGCTGCCGAGATGAACAAGACATCCAAGATGATTGGCCAGCTCATGAAGCAAGGACAGAAAGAGGAGGCAGAAGCAGCCAAACAACGCACCGGACAGCTCAAAGAGTCCATAAAACAACTCGATGACCAACTGACCGAGACCGAGCAGCACATCACCAACATCCTGCTCACCGTGCCCAACGCTGCCTGCGAAGCCGTACCCGAAGGACGCGATGCGGCAGACAATGTCGTCGAGCGTCAGGGAGGCAAGATGGTCACGCTGGCTGAAGACGCCTTACCCCACTGGGAACTGGCCAAGAAATATCACCTGATAGACTTTGACCTCGGGGTAAAAATCTCCGGCGCCGGATTCCCCGTATACACCGGCAAGGGAGCACGGCTGCAACGCGCACTGATTAACTTCTTCCTCGATCAGGCCGCTGCTGCAGGATATCGCGAAGTGCAACCCCCAACAGTTGTCAACCAGGCCTCCGGACTCGGTACGGGTCAGCTGCCCGACAAAGAAGGGCAGATGTATCACTGCGAACTCGATGACCTGTATCTCATCCCGACCGCCGAAGTCCCCGTGACCAACATCTACCGCGACGTGATTCTCGAAGAAAAAGACCTGCCCGTCAAAAACTGCGCATACACACAATGCTTCCGCCGCGAAGCCGGGTCATACGGAAAAGACGTGCGCGGACTGAACCGCCTGCACGAATTCTCCAAAATCGAGATCGTGCGCATTGACAAGCCCGAACACAGCTACGAATCGCTCAAAGAGATGATTCAACATGTCGAAGGACTGCTCATCAAACTCGAGCTCCCCTATCGCATCCTGCGACTCTGCGGCGGAGACATGAGTTTCACATCCAGCATCTGCTTCGACTTCGAAGTGTACAGCGAGGCTCAGAAACGCTGGCTTGAAGTCAGCTCAACGAGCAACTTCGAGAGTTATCAGGCCAATCGCCTGCACTGCCGCTACCGCCGCGCAGACGACAAGAAGATCGAGCTCTGCCACACACTCAACGGCTCAGCACTTGCCCTGCCACGCATCGTAGCAGCACTGCTTGAGAACAATCAGACCCCCGAAGGCATACATATTCCAAAAGCCCTGCAACCCTATACAGGCTTCGAATGGATAACAGAAGACTGACCTGAAAACAACTCCCAAAAGCGATTTTTACACACAAAAGTCAGAAAAACATTGTCTGATATTGCAGATTAAGGAAAATAACCCTACCTTTGCTGCGCTTTTCGACAATGTCGTAAGGAGTTGAAAACGGTACCTTGGCCGAGTGGTTAGGCACAGGTCTGCAAAACCTGCTACAGCGGTTCGAATCTGCTAGGTACCTCGCTAAAGAGCGTCTGTGACAAATCGTTGCAGACGCTTCGCTTTACTCAAAAAGACAGACAACCAGAACTTCCGCACATGAGCCCCCTTGAACAAACCATCCGCCAAGACCTGCACGCCTACCTGCTGCAGTCACACAAAGCCGACGAACATCTTCCGGAAACCTACGACATCGAAGAAAAGTGGGACGAAATCAGTCGGTCATACCTGCCGGATGGGGTTCGCGAATTTGCCGACTATCCGATAGCCTCGCTCGGCTGGATGATGTACATCGGAATGGCCGTCGCTCGCTTCTGGGATCTTGACTGGGAACGACACGCACATATCGACAACCTGTACACCCACCTTCGCGACCAGCGCGGATACGACCAGATGGACGAATACATCATCGAGAAAGTACTGCTCCTCGAGCCAACCGACCGGCAACAGATTGAGCATCTGATTGGCGAATGCGCATCACGCACATACAGCCAGCTACGACGCCAACACATCGAGCCCGGCACACAAGAAGCCCTTCAGGCCTATATCGACTGCCTGCACCAACTGTACCTCTTCGGAGCATACATCCAACTCTACCAGATGAACTACCACATGACCCGAATTGACGGAAAGGACATCTGAACACCTGTAAAGCAATACGACAAAGACATTGCACACCGGCGGCAACGACGCGACCCACAAACTTTTGATAACCCTTTGTAAATTCAGAAAAAATATCGTACTTTTGTCCCCACTTTTTATGGGCTTACGCAGCATGTCCTCACGAGCAGAGCTTCATATTGACCTCAAACACATGACAGCAGGTCAGCATGT
>JAFUXZ010000136.1 GCA_017470795.1 Paludibacteraceae bacterium | reverse complement strand
GATTGCCGGACTTGAAGCGCAAATCAGCCTGATGGAACAACAGCTTGCAGAGCCCGAGCATGCAGCAGATGCCGACCTCTTTCAGCAATACGGAATCAGAAAGCATGAGGTCGAGCAAAAAATGTATGAATGGGAACTGCTGGGCGAACAGCTCGAACAACTCCGGACACAACTTCAAAACTAATCCATTCATGGCATCCATATACCTCATCCCCAATACACTGGGCGAATGCGACCTGAATACAGTGCTGCCGCAAGCCCACTTCCAACTCATAGCCTCAATTCGCTATTTTATCGTCGAAGATGTGCGCACTGCACGGCGGTTTCTTAAGAAAGTAGACCGGCAGATTGACATCGACAGCCTGACATTCTACACGCTCAACCGACATACGGACCTGACACAGATTGCTCACTATCTCACCCCCATAGAGCAGGGACAGGATGTGGGCATCATATCAGAAGCCGGATGTCCGGCCGTGGCCGATCCGGGGGCGGAAATCGTCAGGATAGCACAGCAGCGCGGGTTTGACGTGATTCCACTCGTTGGGCCGTCGTCTGTCTTACTCGCGCTCATGGGATCCGGATTTAACGGACAGAACTTTGCATTCAACGGCTATCTGCCCATAGAACAGGCAGAACGGCAAAAACGCATCAGGCAACTCGAACAACGTGCGCTTCAGGAACACCAGTCACAGATTTTTATCGAGACCCCATATCGCAACATGCAGTTGTTTGCTGACCTGCTCCAGACCTGCCGGCAGCAGACGATGCTCTGTGTGGCCTGCGACTTGACACTGCAGACACAGTATCTGCGCACGCTGACCGTCGGTCAATGGAAACATCAGCAGACCCTGCCGGACCTCAATAAACGTCCCACCGTATTTGTAATCTACTGACTTACATGCGGAGGAGTGGGGATTTGAATTGGTAAGTTTCTGTCAGTCAAATAAAAATTACTATCTTTGCCTACTTTTAGTATTAACTAAAACTTGAACAATGTCAGTATTTAAGGACAAAACGCTACTCATTACAGGCGGGACGGGCTCGTTTGGTAATGCAGTACTCCGTCGTTTTCTGAATTCGGATATCAAGGAGATTCGAATCTTCAGCCGTGATGAAAAGAAGCAGGACGATATGCGGCACGCATTGCAGAATCCTAAAGTCAAATTCTACATTGGCAACGTGCGCGACAAATCGTCTGTTGACGTTGCAATGACCGGTGTTGACTATGTGTTCTCCGCGGCAGCCCTCAAACAGGTGCCGTCATGCGAGTTCTTCCCTGTGGAGGCTGTCCGCACCAATATCCTTGGCACAGAGAACGTCTTGAACTCTGCCATCGAGCACGGCGTGAGCAACGTTGTGGTGTTGAGCACGGACAAGGCTGCCTATCCTATCAATGCGATGGGTATGAGTAAGGCTCTAATGGAAAAGGTTGCAGTGGCTAAAGGTCGCGAATTGGGTGAGCAGGCCAAGACAACAATCTGCTGTACGCGCTATGGCAATGTGATGGCAAGCCGCGGTTCGGTAATTCCATTATGGGTGGAACAGATAGAAGAGGGCAAGCCGATTACGATTACCGACCCGAATATGACGCGCTTTATGATGACGCTTGATGATGCTGTAGACCTGGTGGTTTATGCTTTCACGCACGGTCATAATGGCGACTTGTTCGTTCAGAAAGCTCCGGCAGCCACACTTGACACACTGGCCACGGCTCTGAAACAGGTGTATGCGCAAATCAATCCGAAGTATGCAGAGACGGAGGTGAAAGTGATTGGAACACGTCATGGTGAGAAACTGTATGAGACACTTGTTACCCGGGAAGAAATGATCCGTGCCATAGACCTGGGCGGATATTACAGAATCCCATGCGATACACGTGATTTGAATTACGACAAGTTCTTTACAGAAGGCAGTCAGGATCTTTCAAAGATAGAGGACTATCACTCACACAATACACGTCGTCTGGACGTGGAGGGCATGAAAGAACTACTGCTCAAACTGCGCTTCATCCGCGAGGATTTGGGATTGCAACCGCGTGCAAAGGCAAAGGAAATTCGCTCTGAATAAAGTCGGCATGAAGATTCTTGTCACAGGTGCAAAGGGCTTTGTAGGGCGAAATTTATGTGCAGCTCTCCAAAATGTCCGTGACGGCAAAGACCGCTCACGGGGCGATGTGCAGGTGTCGGAAGTGATGGAGTATGACATCGACTCAACCTCCGAACAACTCGATGACTATTGCGCAAAAGCAGACTTCGTCTTTAATCTGGCAGGAGTCAACCGGCCAAAGTCACAGGATGAGTTTGCAAAAGGAAATTTCGGCTTTGCATCAACATTGCTCGACACCCTGAAGCGTCATCGGAACACCTGTCCGGTAATGTTGTCAAGCTCTGTTCAGGCGACGCTTATCGGACGCTATGCTGACGGTGAGTACGGCAAGAGCAAGCGAGCCGGTGAAGACCTGTTTTTTGAATATGGTCGGCAGACCGGGGCACGCGTCATCGTCTATCGTTTTCCGAATCTGTTTGGCAAATGGTGTCGGCCCAACTACAATTCGGCCGTGGCTACGTTCTGTCACAATATAGCCAATGACCTGCCGATACAGGTCAATGACCCCGCTACAGAGCTTGAACTGCTTTATATAGACGACTTGGTTGACGAGATGTTTCTTGCCTTGCAGGGGAGAGAGCATCGGTGTGTGTATGAGGGATTGGCAATCATTCCTCAAGGCGAGGCAGGAACAGGCAACAAGATCGATTTGGGAGCAACGTACGGATATTGTCCGACAACACATCACGTCACATTAGGGCGGATAGTCGATTTGCTGCACACCTTTGCACGGCAGCCGGAGACTCTGCTCATGCCGGATATACCGCAAGGCTCATTTGAAAAGAAGTTGTATTCGACCTACCTTTCATACCTTCCGCAGCATAAAGTGAAGGTGCCGCTAAAGACCAATGTTGATGCACGCGGCAGTTTTACAGAGATGCTTCGGACGATTTCCTGTGGGCAGTTTAGTGTCAACATCTCAAAGCCGGGAATCACCAAAGGACAACATTGGCACAATACAAAATGGGAGTTCTTCATGGTTGTGCATGGTCACGCCTTGGTTCAGGAGCGGCTGATAGGAACCGATGAAGTATGGAACTTTGAGGTTAGTGACAGCAAACTTGAGATGATACACTTGCTTCCCGGATATACGCACAATATCATCAACCTCTCTGATACGGACGATTTAATTACGCTCATTTGGGCTAACGAAGCATTCGATCCCAATCGGCCGGATACCTACTTTGAACAGGTGGAGCAACATAAATCATAAAGTATATGAACGAAATTCGAACAGATTATACAAACGTAACGTTCAGGAATGACGGACGCCTGAAACTGCTGATTATCGTCGGCACCCGGCCGGAAATCATACGTCTGTCAGCCGTGATAACCAAGTGCAGACGCTATTTTGACACTATCCTGGCACATACCGGTCAGAACTATGACTACACCCTCAATGGAGTATTCTTCCGTGATTTGCAGTTGGGCGACCCGGAGGTGTACATGGATGCTGTCGGTGATGATTTAGTAGCGACAGTGGGTAATATCATCAACTGCAGCTATAAGTTGATGAGCCAGACGAATCCTGATGCACTGCTCATTCTCGGCGATACGAACTCATGCCTTTCGGCCATCGCAGCAAAGCGCTTGCACATCCCGATATTCCACATGGAAGCCGGCAATCGCTGCAAAGACGAATGTCTTCCTGAAGAAACCAACCGGCGTATAGTAGACATCATCAGCGATGTCAACATGGCTTATAGCGAGCACGCCCGCCGTTATCTGGCAGAGTGTGGTCTGCCCAAAGAACGTACCTACGTTACCGGAAGCCCGATGGCGGAAGTGTTGCGCAGCAATCTTGCCTCAATCGAAGCATCAGACATTCATGAGCGCTTGGGACTTAAGAAGGGACATTATATGCTGCTGTCAGCACATCGTGAAGAAAACATTGACACAGAAAAGAACTTCATGAGTCTTTTCTCAGCCATCAATGCCATGGCAGAGAAGTACGATATGCCGATATTATATAGTTGTCATCCACGCAGCCGTAAGCGGCTTGAGCAGAGTGGTTTCAAGCTTGATGCTCGCGTCATCCGCCATGAGCCGCTCGGCTTTCATGACTACAACTGCCTTCAGATGAGCGCATTCGCAGTTATATCGGATAGTGGAACTTTGCCGGAAGAATCCAGTTTCTTCACAAGCGTAGGTCATCCGTTCCCTGCCGTCTGTATCCGTACCTCTACAGAGCGTCCGGAAGCACTCGACAAAGCCTGCTTCATTTTGGCCGGAATAGATAAACATAGCCTGCTTCAGGCTGTAGATACAGCCGTCGGTATGAATGCATCAGGTGACTACGGAATACCTGTGCCAGACTACATAGAAGAGAATGTGTCAACCAAGGTGGTCAAAATTATTCAAAGTTATACCGGCATTGTCAACCGCATGGTTTGGCGTAAGCAAT
Source organism: Paludibacteraceae bacterium (assembly GCA_017470795.1). Classification (GTDB taxonomy): domain Bacteria; phylum Bacteroidota; class Bacteroidia; order Bacteroidales; family Paludibacteraceae; genus RGIG4928. Next base: position 6,987 of record JAFUXZ010000136.1, on the reverse strand, counting down.
AAGCCGTATCAGTTCAAGATATAGAATAAAAGACATGTATATGAACGAAACGCCAATCACCGTTACGTCACCGCTACTTCCCGACCTTGCTGACTTCAACGACATGCTCAAACAAATATGGGATAGTCGTTGGATTACGAATAATGGTTCGTTTCACAAGCAGTTGGAGAGCGCGTTATGTGAATACCTGAAGGTTCCCTATGTGAGCCTGTTTACCAACGGAACCCTACCGCTAATAACAGCCTTACAAGCCTTGCGCATCACTGGCGAGGTTATCACAACGCCTTATTCATTTGTGGCAACTACACATGCCCTGTGGTGGAATGGGATAAGACCGGTTTTTGTCGATATCGATTGGAATACAGGATGTATTGATCCCAACAAGATAGAAGCAGCCATCACATCTAAAACAACGGCCATAATGCCGGTTCATGTCTATGGGAAACCCTGTGATACAGAAGCCATTCAAACTATTGCCGACAAGTATGGTCTCAAAGTGATTTATGATGCGGCTCATGCTTTTGGAGTTGAGGTAGATGGGAAGAGCGTGCTGCATGCAGGTGATATGTCTACACTTAGCTTTCATGCAACAAAGGTGTTCAATACCATCGAAGGAGGAGCAATGGTGATGCATGATGAGCAGACCAAGAAACGCATTGACTATCTGAAGAATTTTGGCTTTGCAGGAGAAACGGAGGTGATTGCACCGGGTATTAACTCCAAGATGGACGAAGTACGCAGTGCGTATGGTCTGCTTAATCTTAAGCAGGTCGATACTGCAATAGAAGCACGTCATCAGGTGGCGATAAAATATCGTGAGGCATTGCGTAATGTTGAAGGCATTGAGTTCTGGGACGACCTGCCGGGAGTGAAGCACAATTACAGTTACTTCCCGATTTTTGTGCATCAGAAAACGTATGGTATGAGCCGTGATGAACTCTACTATAAAATGAAAGAGCAGGGTGTGATGGGAAGGCGCTACTTCTATCCGCTGATTAGTGATTTCACAACGTACAGAGGATTACCCAGTGCTACCAAAGATAATCTCCCGGTGGCCACAGAAATGGCGCGAGAGGTAATCTGTCTACCTATGCACCACGCCCTCACAGAAGAAGATGTACAAAGAGTGCTTGAATGTATAATTAGATGATTTAGGAGATATGAAAGAGACGAGAGAATATCTGAAAAGTATCAACATGCCGGCAGGCGATTTGTATGACCTGCCGACATCAGAGAAACGTTTTGATGATGGAGGGCAATATCGCTTTGAAGTTCCTGGTATTCAGGGACCAGCGGCTATGAAGGCTTTGTTGGAGGCTTTGGATACATATGGAATAGCCATCCACCGAGTTACGCAGACACAGGGGATTATGCGATTGCTTGATAGTGAGATAGAGCAGATGCTGGAGTATGCACACAAGTTGAATGTGGAACTTCTATTAGCAACAGGTCCGCGTGCAACAACAGATACAAGTGCTTCAGTGAACACTCCGGAGGGTGTACGCATGGGTTATCGTCTGCGCGGTCAGGAACAGATAGTGCGTGCTGTTGAGGATGTCCGCCGTGCTGCTCGTCTTGGTGTTCGCTCGTTTATGGTCTATGACGAGGGGCAGTTGTGGCTGATGAACCAGATGCGCCGCGACGGCTTCCTGCCAGTCGATGTGAAGTTCAAGGTGTCGGCGCATACGGGACATGGCAATCCTTGTTCGGCACGTATGTTACAGGAAAATGGTGCAAACTCCTTCAATCCTGTTCGCGACATCCAACTTCAAATGCTTGCAGCCATCCGCGCAGCCATTGATATTCCGATTGATATTCACACAGAAAATCCGAAATCGACAGGTGGCTTTATTCGCCATTATGAAGTGCCTGAGTTTATTCGTGTGGCTGCTCCTATCTATCTGAAGACGGGGGGAAGTGTGGCTGCTACACATAGTTGGGATACCACAGAGGCTGATGCAAGAAAGCGTGCAAAACAGGTTGCGTTGGTGAAGAGAGTAATCGATACTTATTATTCAGAGGCAGTTGTTTCACCAAAATAATGAAAAAGCCGATTGCAGTTGTATTGGGTGGTACTATGCCTCATGTTACACTTGTGGATAAGTTGCATGAGCGAGGTTATTATGTTGTATTAGTTGATTACTTGCCAAATCCACCAGCCAAAGCGGTAGCAGAGGAACACATACAAGCTAGTACGCTTGACAAGGAAAGAGTACTGGAGATAGCGAAGGAAAAAAGAGCATCATTGGTCATCAGTACATGCATAGATCAAGCTAATAGCGTTTGTTGTTATGTAGCAGAGACGTTGGGATTGCCTCGTCCATATAGTTATGAAACATCGCTCTATGTCACCAATAAAGGGCTGATGAAAAGTCGAATGGAGCAATATGATATACCATCATCTCCATATATCCTTACTACAAATGTTGATAATGTTAATTGGAGTAAGGTGAATTTCCCCTGCGTAGTTAAGCCTGTTGACTGCAACAGTTCGAAAGGTGTACATCGTGCAGATAATATCGAAGATGCTCAACAGTTTGTTATTGAAGCAATTCGATTAAGTCAGACGGGAGAGGCTATTATCGAAAACTTTTGCTTTGGTGATGAAATTCAAGTCGACTGTGTGGCTTTGGATGGAAAGGCTGATGTTGTAATGTCTCGAAGTAAGGTGAAGAAAGATTCAAGGGAAAATGCAGTGATTAACTCATTGGGTTCTGTTGTCCCGGCTTTGGTTTCTGAAAGGCTCTCTTCGGAGTTGCAACGGATTGCAACGAACATAGCAAGAGGTTTTAATCTGCGTAATACTCCATTTTTTTATCAGGCCATTGTTTCAGGAGATGAACTGAATGTATTGGAGTTTGCTCCGCGTGTAGGAGGGGGGCTGAGTTATTATATGCTAAAGACTTTCGTTGGATTTGATGCGGTAGAGGCTGCTGTGGATTCTTTTCTTGGACACGCAATCAGGCCCACTTATCATGCGCTAGAAAGGTACTATCGCACTTGCTTGCTTTATTCTAAACCTTGTACGTTTAGTCATATAAAAGGGCTGAATGAGTTGAAGCAAGAAGGCTTGCTGAAAGAGTGTTTCATCACAAAGATTCAAGGGGATATTATAGATGGCGATATGCGAAGCAGTAATCGTGTAGGAGCTTTTGTCGTAGAGGGTGTGAGTAAGGAAGATCTGGAGCATAAAATAAATACTTGTTTAAAAAGAATAGAAGTGATTGATATGCATGGTAATAATCAGATAATCAGTTTATTAACGCCCCCCCCGTTGTGGCGTTTGTGATATGGAATATTTGGATACAATGTAAAGATACGTATCACGACGCTCTTAATAATCAAGAAAGGAGGGCGGCGTGATGGGAAATGGTGTTGCAGTAGTACTTGGAGGAACGGCTCCTCATATTGAATTGATAAAACAGTTACACAATAGAGGTTACAAGGTTGTTTTGGCGGATTATCTGCCCAATCCTCCTGCTAAGAAATATGCAGATGTTCATGAACAAGTGAGTACGTTGGATAATGAAGCTGTGATGTCGGTAGCAAGAAAATACGATGCTAAACTTGTTATCAGTGCTTGTGTTGACCAAGCTAACATTACCGCCTGCTATGTGGCAGAGCAGTTGGGACTTACACATCCATATTCATACGAATTAGCGGGAAACATTACTAACAAGGGATTTATGAAAAAAGTGATGTGGGAACATCATATTCCTACCACCAAGTATCTGTTCCTTGATAATGGCGAAGAACTGAAAGACTTCTTCTTGAGTTTTCCTGTTATGGTAAAGCCTGCAGATAGCTGTGCCGCATCTGGTGTGAAAAAAGCAAATAATCAGAAAGAATTGGCACAATTCTTAAATGAGGCTAGGTGTGTGAGTCGAACAGGGCGCACCGTAATAGAAGAATTCTTCTCAGGAATTGAGGTGAGTGTTTATGCTTTTGTTCAGAACTATAATGCCGAGATTCTGATGATCTCAGAACGCATATCTGTGATAGAAGGAGAGAAACAAGTTCTTAAATGCTATGCTACTATCACTCCTCCCAATATCACGGATGGAGCAATGGAAAAAATTGGGCGATATACGACTGAAATTGCAAAAGTGTTTGGACTTGACAATACTCCGCTCCATGTACAGTTTATATGTAATGGCGATGAGGTAAGTGTTATAGAGTTTGCTCCACGTGTTGGAGGTGGCTTGAGCTATGAAAATATCAGAAACAATACAGGTTTCGATATTATTAGTGCAACAATAGATTCTTATCTGGAGAATCCTGTTGACGTTCAAGTTAAATGCATTGAACGATGTTTTTCTGTGAATTTAGTTTATGGCATACCATCCGTATTTGATCATCTTGATGGAGTTGAAGAGTTAATTTCGAGGGGATATATTGATAGCATACATTATCATAAAACACCGGGAACTGTAATTACTGATGATCGTGCCAGCGGTGGAAGAATTGCCGCTATCATTGTTTCTGGAAAATCGAGAGAAGATGTTCTAAAAAAAGTTAGATATGTGTTTGAGCATATAGATGTGTACGACACAGAAGGAAAATCCATTTTGCGAAAAGATTTGTATATAAAACGATGAAACATCATCAGTATAATCCTTCGTATAGGTTTGTAAAGGAACCTGTAGATTTCAACAAATACACCGACCGCTCGCTGCTGCAATACTGCCTCGGTGCTACAATGTATATGCCTGGGACTAAAGATTTTGCGCAGGCAGTGATTGATAAGAAGTATCCTGGTCTAACCTCTATGGTGATGTGCTTTGAAGATGCCTGCCCGGAGGAGGATGTGCCGGCAGCAGAGTTGAATAGCATCCATGTGCTTGACACACTGAAGGAGGCCGAGGAGGATGGTCGATTGAAATATGAGGACATCCCCCTGCTTTTCTTCCGTGTGCGCAGCCCAGAGCAGTTCGAGCATTTCTCCAGCATGTTGCGTCATGAACATATCCGATACATCACAGGCTTTAATTTTCCCAAGTTTAATGCAGTGAACGGTAGCGCATACATGGCGCATCTTGTTGATATAAATGCCAAGTTCGGAGAGGTGATATATGGGATGCCAATTATAGAAGATGTCCGTGTGGCATTTAAGGAGACTCGTTTGTTGGAATTGATGGCAATCAAAAATATTTGCGATTGTCATAAAAAACTTATATTGAATGTCCGTGTGGGAGGGACAGACTTTTCCAGTTGTTTTGGCGTACGTCGTGGAATCAACTATACCATCTATGATATCATGACAGTAAGCAACTGTCTGATGGATATTCTAAATGTTTTCACTCGTAATAACGATTATACTGTGAGTGGACCGGTATGGGAATACTTTAAAGTAAACAAGTCAATGAAAGGTATGAGTGAACTACCTAAAGTGGACTTACAACAGACTTTAATGAAGCGCAAAGCAATCGTGAACGATGCAGTAGATGGACTGATGCGTGAATTGGTTCTCGATCAGGCTAATGGTTTCATGGGCAAGACTTGTATTCATCCCTCGCATCTAAATTTCATCAATGGCATGTTAGCAGTAACCAAAGATGAGTATGACGATGCTTATCAGATTATGCACACCAGTGGTGGTGTTATTAAGGGGACTAAGGGCATGAATGAGATTGGTCCTCATAAAAATTGGGCCGAGAAGATTATGATGCGTGCAGAAGCTTACGGCGTGATAGAGAATGATGCTAGTTATATAGAACTTTTTGGCGTATGAGTGAATCTCAGAAACAATACAATTATTGTCTTGATTTCATCAAGGGAATTGCTTGTGTTTTTGTCGTGTTTATGCACTGTGAGTTTCCCGGTATCATGGGGATGGCGGTGCAGGCCATTAGCCGCTTCTGTGTGCCATTTTTCTTTATGGTGTCAGGTTACTATTGCTTTCGGCCAGTTGAATCAGTTACTTCTGCACACAAATATAGATTTCAATTAGCGGGGGGGTATTGCGAAAAATGAAACATATTAGTGTTATAACGTTATATTCTTCTCTGTTTTTCTTGATGTTCTCACTGGTTGTCTATCTGTTGTTTCATACAGGAGGTATCAGTATCACCCCTCGCAATCTGGCAGTATGGTTAGTATTTAATCAACCTATCCCTGGCATAGCCGGTCAGTATTGGTTTTTGTTTGCGTTAATATATGCGTATGCTTTTTATGGTTTGTTGGAGGGTCTGCACCTGCGCAAGTTTGCTTATTATCTAATGGCTTTCATGTTTGTCGTTTACATAGTGATGGCTCAAGGACTTCATTTGGCAGGCTTCCATATACCTAACTTCGTGTATCGAAACTGGCTGGTTGAGGCTTTCCCTTTTTTCATGTTAGGACATTGGATACATGAATATCAGAATCGAATAGAAATCTCGAATGGGGTGCTTATTGGTATTGTTGTAATAACAACGCTGTTATGTTTGGTAGAGCGTTGGGCTATGGGGCGGGACTTTGGTGTCAATATCGTAACTATTCCACAGGTATTTGCATTGTTCATGTATGGGGTGAAGAATCCGACGAGGCATGAGGGAGTTATTCAAAGGTTGGGGCGTGACTGCTCTATGATGGTGTACATTCTACATCCGGCAGTATTGCTCTCTTTAGGGGGCGTTTATAGTCGTTTCGGGTTGTCTGACAATCTGCCTGCATTGTATATGATGCCGATATTAGTGTTGGGAATATCAATAGTCTTGTCCCTGTTGTTCAATAATGTAGTGGATAAGATGAAAAAAACTTCTGTCGCATAAAAAGTAAAGCGATGAGAAAAATACTTCATACTGCCCGTTATACAGGGACTCCGTGGGAGATTCTGCAGAGTGTAATTCCAGAAGGGTTTTGTGTTGAGACACTTGAGGAGTTAAGTTATGATTGTCTGCTGAGGCAGGCCATTGATGCAGATTATCTTCTTGTAAGTGGACGCTTGCCCATTGATGAAGGAGTGCTATCTGTAGCCAAGCACTTGAAGATGATTCAGCGAACCGG
>JAFUXZ010000135.1 GCA_017470795.1 Paludibacteraceae bacterium | reverse complement strand
GTGCTGGCGAGCCCAAAACTTCGCCAGACTTGAAAATCTTTTTTCAGGCCTTTTCGTTTCGTTTGGTCGACCGAAGGTCAACCTGCGGTCAACCGACGGACGCGCGCAAAGTGGCGAAAATTCAAAGGAACGGCGCCTTCTGGGCGTCGTTTTGAATATGTGCAGGAAAACGGCCTCAAACGAAATGGCCTGTCGAAAAAAAACGAAGGAGGCGATCATGGCCGAAACGAAACAAAACCTACAAGAGACGCCAGTGATCGCCAAGCTCTTCGGCCTCACTGAGCGCCGTGTGCAGCAGCTCGCGAAGGACGGCGTGCTGCCGGTCGCTGGGAAGCGGCCGTATAAGTTCGACCTACTCCCGACGATCCAAGCCTACATCCGGTACCTGAATGACCGGCTGGCCAACAAGGACAAGGGCGAAGAGTACTCCACAGCGGAGTACGACAAGCTCAGGGCGGAGGCCAACATCAAACAAAGCAAAGACAAAATCGCAGAAATGCAGCTCAAGGAGCTGGAGGGGAAAATGCACCGGAGCGAAGACGTCGAGGCCATGACAGAAGACCTCGTCTACACGATCCGGAGCTTGATCCTCGCACTGCCCGGACGTCTGGCAGTGGACGTCACAAAGGCAGCAAACGCGAGCGAGGCATCGTCCATAATACTCGCAGAATGTCACAAGATCCTTAATGAGCTCGCGGGTTACAAGTACGATCCGGAAAAGTACCAGCGGCGGGTCAAGGATCGTCAGGGCTTCGGAGCCCTCTCTGATGAAGACGAGGACGAGTAAGAAGGCCACCCGCAAGCTCAATAAGGCCATAGCTCCCGCCGTCCGGCAATTCAGACCGCCGGAGGAATTAACAGTCGCAGAGTGGGCTGACAAATATCGCCGCTTGTCACCTGAGAACTCAGCGGAGGCGGGGCCGTGGCGTACAAGCCGCACGCCGTACCTCGAAGAACCGATGGCAGCCTTCACGGATCCAAAGGTACGCAAGGAGGTCATGGTCGCAGCGTCTCAGGTCGGAAAATCTGAGTTCGAGCTGAACGTGATCGCCTATATCATCGACCAAGATCCCGGCTCGATCCTATACGTGCACCCGACGCTCGAGGACGCGCGAAAGTTCTCGAGGCTGCGTGTGTCTCCGATGATTAGAGACTGCAGCAGATTAAAGTCGAAAGTCGCAGACGTCAAGGCGAAGGACAGCGGGAACACGATCCTGCAGAAGTCCTTCCCGGGCGGCATGCTCACGATCACCGGATCCAACAGCGCCTCGGCACTGGCGTCGACCCCGGCGCGTTACGTGATCGGCGACGAGCGAGACCGCTGGGCGGTGAGCGCAGGTACAGAGGGCGACCCGTGGAAGCTGGCCGAAGCGAGGCAGTCGACCTTTTACAACAAAAAAGCCGTCGAAGTATCGACGCCAACGATCAAGGGCGCCTCGAACATCGAGACGGCCTACTACCAAGGCACGCAGGAACGCTGGTGCCACCAGTGCCCTGAGTGCGGAGAATACGGCGAGATCATCTTCGATCGCGTGCACTTCGACTTCGAGACGAAGAAGCAACGCGGCAAGAAGGTCTACACAATAACCGGCCCGATCACGTGGGCCTGCCCGCACTGCGGCTGCCTCATACCGGAGGAAACCATGCGCAGGCAGCCCGCCAAGTGGATCGCGGAGGATCCGGACGCAGTCGAGCGGACGGGCGTGCGCTCGTTCTGGCTGAACGCCTTCAGCTCACCATGGACACCGTGGGAGAAGATCGTGCTCGAGTTCCTCGACAACCGGCACGATCCGGAGAAACTGAAGGTCGTCTACAACACGTTGCTCGGCGAGCTCTGGGAAGATCGCGGAGGCATCGAGGACGAGGACACCATGCTCGCAAGGCGCGAGGACTACGGTCACCGGGAAGACGGGACGCCGATCGAGCTGCCGGAGGGCGTGCTTGTGCTCACCTGCGGCGTCGATACTCAGGACAACCGTCTGGAGTACGAGGTCGTCGGCCACGGCCACTACGGCGAGACGTGGGGGATCCAGAAGGGATATATCATGGGGAAACCGGACACCGACGAAGTCTGGCAGCAGCTTGACGACGTCGTGGGCCACGTCTACCGCTTCGCGGACGGCAAGGGCCTCCGGATCTCGATCACCTGCGTGGACTCCGGCGGCCACTACACTCAGGAAGTGTATGCGCGCTGCCGGGAACGCAAGAACCGCCGCGTGTTCGCGATCAAAGGCAAGGGCGGCGACGGGATCCCGCTCGTGACACCGCCGTCAAAGGTGCCGGTCAAGGACAACAAGAAGATAACCTGCTGGCTCTACACCCTCGGCGTGGACGCTGGCAAGGAGTCGATCATGAGTGCCCTGAAGGTGCAGGAACCCGGGCCGAAGTACTGCCACTTCCCTCTCGACGAGTCGCGAGGCTATGACACGTACTACTTCAGCGGCCTGCTGTCCGAGAAGCTGGAGCTGACACAGACCAAGCGCGGGAACGTCTGGCGCTGGGTCAAGATCCCGGGCCACAACCGCAATGAGGCCCTCGACTGCCGGAACTATGCGAACGCAGGCTTCCGGATCATCAACCCGGACACCTTCATGGTCGAGAAGCGGCTGAAAGGCATCGACGACAGAGTCGAGCAGCCACGATGGCCGCAGCGACCGAAGAGGTCAAGAACATCACAAACCGAAGACTGGTAAGGAGATCAGCTATGAGAACAAAAGAAACGATAGAGCGGGAGATTGAGCTGACTCGCACCCGCCTCGACTACTACATCGGCAAAGAGGCGGAGATCCTGAACGAGGACGTGCAGCAGTACACAATCGGATCCCGAAGCCTTCAGCGCAGACAGATCTCCCTGAAGAACATCCAAGACATGATCGACCGGCTCACGAAGAAGCTGGAAGAGCTGGAGGCAGAGCTCGCTGGAGGCGGGCGCAGGAAGGCCGTCGGGATCATCCCGAGGGACTGGTAGAGGTAACAATGGCCAAAAGCCTGTTACATTGACCGCCCGGAGAGTTTAAGCTCCTTGGCTCTCCCGGGCTCGTCAAATTGAAGGGAGGTGATTATCATCGGCGAGAACATTAAGGAGTCCCTGCAGAAGACACCGCAGGGAGAGCGTGCGCCGCACGTCGGTGCACCACAGAACAAAGGATACAGCGAAGCCGGAGCGAGCCGCCGGAAGAAGTCCCTGAAGGGCTTCACGGCAAGGAGTGGGTCACCTCGCGAGGACATCGACTGGAACAACTACACGCTAAGGCAACGCGGCCGCATGCTCGTCATGAGCACGCCGATCGCGAAGTCTGCGATCACAACGAACCGCACCAACGTCATAGGCATGGGCCTGCAACTGAAGTCGAAAATCGACCACGAGGCGCTCGGCATGACACCCGAGAAGGCTGCGATCTGGCAGCGGAAGACGGAGAAGGAGTTCGCGCTCTGGGCCGAGAACAAAAGAGCCTGCGACGCGACCGGCGTCAACGACTTCTACAGCATGCAACAACTCGCCTTCAGCTCATGGCTGACAAGCGGAGACGCCTTCGTGATCATTAAACAGTATGAACCGACCAACCTCATGCCGTACAGCCTGCGGCTGCACATAGTGGAGGCGGACAGGATCCGGACACCGGGCAAGGCCGGTCAGCTGCTCACAGACGGCAAGGCGGACAACGGGAACAAGATCTTTGACGGCGTGGAGGTCAACAGCGACGGCGCGATCGTCGCCTACTACGTCCACAACACCTATCCGAACGAGATCAACGGCGAGAAGCAGGAATACGTCCGCGTCGAGGCCTACGGCGAACTGACCGGACTGCCGAACATCCTGCAGCTCATGGACTCAGAGCGGCCGGAGCAGTATCGTGGCGTGACCTATCTCGCGCCGGTGATCGAACCGCTGCTGCAGCTGAGAAGATACACAGACTCAGAACTCACGGCGGCCAACATCGAGAGCTGCTTCGCTGCGTTTATCAAGACGAACGCGGGCACGGCTGAAATGCCGTTCAATGAGGTCGGCTGGGGCGACGTCGCAGGAGTTCCGGACAGCACCCCGGAGGTGAGCCGTGATCCGAACGAGTACGAGCTCGGCGCCGGTACGGTCAACATACTGGAACCGGGCGAGGACGTCGTCTTCGCAGATCCGAAGAGACCGTCCGGAGGCTTCGACAACTTCGTGAACGCTGTCGCAACGCAGGTCGGTGCGGCGCTGGAGATCCCGAAAGATCTGCTCATGAAAGCCTTCAACGCCAGCTACTCGGCCAGCCGTGCCGCCCTGCTGGAAGCGTGGAAGGCCTTCCAAATGAGGCGTAAGTGGTTTACGTCAGACTTCTGCCGCCCGATCTATGAGATCTGGCTCGCGGAGGCAGTGGCGAGAGGCAGGATCCTCGCACCGGGCTTCTTCTCGAACGCAGCGATCCGGAAGGCGTACCTCGGCAGCGAGTGGATCGGCCCGTCTCAGGGCATGCTCGACCCGACCAAGGAGATCGAGGCTGAAGTGCTGGCGATCCAGCACGGCTTCAGCACGCACGAACAGAGCACGATCAAGCTCAACGGCGGGCAGTGGCAGGACAACGTCGCACAGCTGGCGATCGAGAACGACCAGCTCGCGGAGGCACTGCCAGACAACCAACAGGATCAGGATCCGGTCAATCTACTGGTCGGAGCCATAGTGGCAGAGATAACCAAAAGAGTGAAGGAGGAACTGAACAATGGACAATCTTAAAAGACGCAGCCCTACATTCTACGCGGGCCCGGTACCTGCAGGAAACTCCGGAAGGTGCTGGAACATCGCCAGCGTATCAGAAGACGAGGGCGAGATCGTGCTATACGGTGACGTCCTGAGTCAGCAGCCGATCGACTGGTGGACGGGTGAACCGGAGCCGGGCATGTATATCACGCCGGAGGGCTTCATGGAAGATCTCGCACTGGTCAAGGACAAGAGCAAGATCACCGTCAAGCTGAACAGCTGCGGAGGCGATCTCTACACGGGCATCGCGATCCATAACGCGATCAAGTCACTGAACGCCGAGATCAACGTCGTCGTCGAAGGCATCGCGGCCAGTGCGGCCAGCGTGATCATGTGCGCAGGCGACACCGTCAGCGTGTATCCGGGCAGCATCGTGATGATCCACGAGGCAGCTTGCGGAGTGGTCGACTACTGCAACATCGACGACCTGAAGGCGATCATCAAAATGCTGGACAACGCGAACGCAGCTTGCGTGGAGATCTACGCAGCCAAGACTGGCGACGAAACGGAACACCTCAAAAGCATGATGCACCGCGAAACATGGATGACCGGCAAGGAGGCGATCGACAAGGGCTTCGCCGACGAACTTCTCAACGGAGCAGATCCGGACATGAAGATGCTCGGCAAGGACGTGCTCATGGTCGCCGGGATCCGGCACGACGTGAAGGGACTCCACGTTCCTGAGAGTCTCAACATCAAACAGATATCCCCGGTCGCAAAGGCCGAAGATATAAAGGCAACAGGTGAAACTGAAGAATCACAGAAAGGAGAAACAAAGATGAGCTTCAACAACACCGAAGAACTCAGAACGGCAGAACCGCAGCTCGTTTCTCAGATCGAGGCGGAAGCTGCCGATCGAGCTGTCGCTCAGGCAGTCGCGGACGAGAGAGCCCGCCAGAGAGCGATCGACGAGATCGCTGCTGTCGTCGGCGACGAAGAGCTGGTGCAGGAGGCCAAGTATGGCGAGAACCCTTGCACAGCTGAACAGCTCGCTCTCAGAGCCATGCAGGCTCAGGCAGCACTCGGAGCCACACACCTCGACAACGTCGCAGCCGACAACGCTGCATCCGGCGCTCAGAAGGTCACGGCCACAGCCGCCAAAGAGGACGAGAGCAACAAACCGCTAACTAAGGAAGAGCGCAGAGCGCAGGGCCGCGCTGCAGCTAAGGCAGCAAAGGAGGGAAAGTAAGATGGCAAGAACACTGAGCAGAGTGGTTGACACCATGAACTACGACGGCCTGATCTCCGGGATCGAACCGGCAGTCAAGGTCGGCGGCGGCACGATCCGCAAACTGGGAACAGCTGGCACACTCGTCAGAGGCACCGTGCTCGCTAAGAGCGGTGGTACTGCCGGAGACGGCAAGCTGGTGATCCTCGGAACAACTGCAGAGTCAAACGAGACACTGACACCGGACTGCATCCTCGCCGAGGACATCGAGGTCGGCACCTCCGCAGACGTCAACGCTGCAGTATTCGAGATGGGCTGCTTCGATCCGGAAAAGCTGGTCGTCAAGAGCGGCCACACCTTCTCCGCAGCCGAGAAGGACGCACTGCGCACGCGCGGGATCTATCTCGCAGCCGTGTCTAACTAATAAAGAAGGAGGTACAACGATGAACCTGAATCTTTTTGACACCTACTACCTCGCCGGTATGGCCGAGGAAATCGTACCGGAGACCACGTTCTTCCGTGACCGCTACTTCGCAGAGACCGACGAGTTCGCGACCGACAAGGTGCTGATCGAGTACATGAACGGCGACCAGAAGATGGCTCCGTTCGTCAATCCGAACGCTGGCGACATTCCTGTCGCGCGTGACGGCTACAAGGTGCTGGAGTTCGAGCCTCCAATGATCGCACCTTCCCGCCTGCTCACTCTCGACGATCTCAGGAAGAGAGGCTTCGGCGAGGCACTCTATCCGGGAAGCACTGCAGCTGACAGAGCTCGCAACCTGACAGTCCGCGACCTGACAGACCTCACCCGCAGGATCACAAGACGTGAAGAGTGGATGGCCGCTCAGGTCATGATCAACAACGGCGTCACCGTACAGGAATACATCGACGCCGACACTCAGGGCCAGAGCTTCACTCTGTACTTCTACGACAGCACAGGATCCAACCCGGCAACATATACCGGCAAAACATGGACAACCTTCGCGATCATGAAGGCAGACGTCGTGGCTATGTGTGACTCTCTCGCAGAGCACGGACTCCCTGCATCTGACCTCGTTCTCGGCTCGACCGCATGGGCGACTGTCAGCCAGTTTAGCGACCTGCAGCAGCTTCTCGACAACAGACGCATCGAGGCTGGCGAGCTTCAGGGCAGCATAGCTTATCCGGGCGTCTCCAGAGTCGGCCGCCTCGACTTCGACGGCTACACTCTCGACATTTACGTCGTGAGAGAGAGATATGTGGACGACAGCGGCCAGAAGCAGAGCTTCTTCCCTGTCAAGTCCGCCATGGTTACAGCTCCGGGCTGCGGCAAGAGATATTACGGCGCCGTCACTCAGATCCCTTATGGATCCGACGAGCACGAGACCTTCACAGGCCAGAGGATCCCGAAACTGGTCGTAGACCAGAACAAGGACACAAGGAAGCTGAGACTGGCATCCCGTCCGCTCCCTGCTCCGATCAACATGGCACCGTGGAGATACTTCGCGAACGCAGTATTGTAAGCCGTGCGCGGCAGAAAGGAGCACACGATGAAACTGATCAAGATTATCAACGGCACCTACGGCTTCAGGCCGCAGCCTTATGTGGTCGAGCTGAAGACCGCAGACGACCAGCCGTTTGAGGTCAGCGACGAGGAAGCCGATCGCCTGATCGGACTCGGCGTGGCCGCTCTCGCCTTCGGTGACGACAGCGAGTCGCTGCAGGTCGCCATGGACGGCATGGTCGGTCAGCTGGAGGATCAGCCGGTACCGCCGGAGGATCCGGACGAAGATCCGGAGGATCAGGACACTGACGAACCGGAAGACGAAGCAGACGAGACCAACGAACCGGCCCCGGCTGCAGAGAAGATGGATCCGGAAGAGCTGAAGCAGCTGACGAACCCGGAGCTGGGCGAGCTGGCCAAAGAGCTCGGCATAGAGGTCAAGGGACGCCCGACAAAGGCGGATCTGATCGACGCCATAATGGCAGCCGCAGCAGAAGACGACGAGCTGCCTGATCTGGGTGCCGCTGATCCTGAAGTATAGGAGGCCACAACATGATCAAAATGATTAAGGCCACCTACGGCCTCGTGAAGGCCGACGGAAGCGTGGAGGCCATGACACCGGCCTCCGGCCCGTTCTCCGTCAACCCGCAGCGAGAAGCCGAGCTCATAGCTCTCGGCGTGGCCGTCAAGGTGGAGTCCCCGGAGGGCACAAACTACGAGGACATGAAAATGAGCGATCTCAGGAAGCTGGCAGCAGAGCGCGGCGTAGACGTTAAGGCTGCAAAAGGCAAACCGGAAGTGATCGCGGCGATCGAAGCAGCTGAGGCTCAGGCGGACGCTGCGGAGGTCGAAGAGTGACGCGGTGACCTTCAAGGAACGGATCCTTGCGGATCTCGACACCGTGTTCCTGAACCTCGACGAGTTCGCTGAGGAACACCGGATCGAGGGCAAGACGATCCCCTGCGTGATGAACAACGACGAGATGAACGCTCTAAAGAGGGGCCAGATCCTCGGACTCGTAGAGGCCGACGTCGTGATCTTCGCTAAGGTGGACGACCTGCCGAAAGATCTGGATCCCGGCAGACCGCTGAACGTGGACGGCCGCGAGCTGATCGTGGTCAAAGCGTACCGGCACATGGGACTCGCCGAAGTCGCTCTACGCCAGAACCGGACAGGATAAGGAGGTGGGCGCATGAATTTAGTGCAGGTCATAGACACGCTCGTGAACTGGCTGAACGAGGACGTCTGCCCCGGCATCGAACTAAAGCTGCCGGACGACTACAAGAACGACGCGAGCTATGAGGTCGCCATGGTCAACCCGGCGGCCTTCCCTCTCTATGTTCCCGGCAAGGAAGCTCTGCCGCCTTCGGTGGCGGCTCCGATCCCTTCCGTGTGCGTACAGCTGATGGAAGGCTCTGACGACCTGCAGAGCAGCAGGCGCACGCTTCAGATCCGGCTATGCCTCGCGTGCTGGAACCCCGGCGCGCACGGGGACGCATCATACAGACCGACGGAGGATCCCGACGCGGTGGGCGGTATATCCTACTACCGCACGACCGACGGAGCAGAACAGAGCTACGTCCGGAACATGGACGGCTGGCGCGACTCATTCAACTTCGCCGACCGCGTACTGCGGGCGGTCGAGGGCGCCGAGTACATAGACGGGCTGCATCTGGCCACCAATAAGCCGATCAAGTACGGCATGTTCGTCGAAGATGGGAACATCTGGGACTATTACCCGTACTGGCACAACTGGATCAGCTTCGAGATCGACACGGGAGTCGCTCCACGGTCACCGGAAGCATACAACGAATTTTTATAAGGAGGACAAGCAAATGGCTTACAAACACGGAGCATACGGCGAGATCACACCGAGCAAGGTCAAAAGGATCACGCAGGGCGACGTCGTGGTCGGCTACATCGGCACCGCGCCAGTGAACCTGATCAGAGGCTACGCCAGCAAGGATCTCGTCAACATGCCAATCAAAGTCTCCAACATGAGTGACGCGCAGGACAAGCTCGGATACTCTAACAACTGGAGCAGCTTCACGCTCTGCGAGGCCTTCGCCGAGCACTTCGACAACTCCGTCCAGAACGTCGGGCCGATCTACGTGGTCAACGTGCTGGATCCTGTCGCTCATGAGAAGACCGGCGCCGCGACATCGCAGAGCCTCGTGTTCGCAAATTATCGCTGCGAGTTCGAGAGCGACACGATCATCCTCGACACCTTCGCGATCGAGGACAAGGTAGAGGGCACCGACTACACCCTCGACTACAACTTCGCGAAGAAGACGGTCGTCGTCAAAATGCTGACCGGCGCCGCCTCTCAGACCCTCACTGCAACCTTCAACGAAGTGAACCCTGCAGCCGTCGACGCTGCTGCGATCGTCGGATCCAAGACAGCGGCCGGAGCCTACACAGGCCTCTTCGCCTTCGAGCTGCTCTATCAGTACCACAACGCGGTGCTGAACGTGCTGGCGGCTCCGGGCTTCAGTGACAAGCCTGCGGTCTACACTGCCATGGTGAGCACGGTCACAAAGCTGAACGGCCACTGGGACGGCTTCGCGCTGGCAGACATTCCGCTGACAAACGTCGCAACGATCGCAGACGCGATCACATGGAAGACCACCAACGGCTACGACGCGGAGAACTCCAAGGTGTTCTGGCCAGAGGTCAAGGACTCACAGGATCGCGTGTTCCACCTGTCCACAGTCTGCGCAGCAACCATGCTGGCGGTCGATCAGGGACACGAGGGCGTGCCGTTCGAGTCTCCGTCGAACAAGCAGATCATGGCGACCGCGCAGTACTTCGGAGCGAACAGCACCAACAAGGGCTTCGATCAGGAGACTGCGAACAGCCTGAACGAAAAAGGCATCACGACTGCAGCCTTCTGGGGCGGCCGCTGGGTGCTCTGGGGCCCTCACACTGCGGCCTACACCTACAATGGCAGCATGGACGCCCGCGCGATCTTCGACGCTACGCTGAGGACTCTCATGTATATCACGAACAGCTTCCAGCTTGATCATGGCGTCGAGATCGACAAGCCTATGACTCCGCAGGATCGCGACAGCATCCTCAACGCGGAGATGGCGAAACTTGACAGACTGAAGGGCATCGGAGCGCTGATCGGTGAGCCTGAAGTGCTCTTCGTCGAGTCGGAGAACCCGGCCAGCGACATGATCAACGGCGACTTCGTATGGCACTTCAACGTCACTAACACGCCGCCGTTCAAGTCCGGCACTGCTCGCGTCACATATACAGACGAAGGCTTCGCTGCCTTCTTCTCGTAATTAAGGAGGTGCAAACATGTGGAATGATATTAAAGGCCCGGTAATCGCCGACACCGTTTACGAGAGCGGGCAGCTCGTCGCGAAAGACGTCGCCTTCACGCTCCCGTCCCTCGAGTTCCTGACCACAGACGTGCAGGCCATGGGAAACATGACCGTGCCACTCGTCGGCCTGCTCGAGAACATGGAGCTCTCGATCACTAAGATCGGCATCGACAAAGGACTCGGCCAGCTGAACAAGCTGAAACCGCTGGATCTGGAGTTCCGCTGGGTGCAGGACGTCGTCAAGAGCGACGGCACTGTCAAGCCGGAGGGCTGCAAGGCGTTCGTGAGAGCGATCCCGCTGAGCACTCCGGAGCTCGAGGTCGAGCTCGGAAACGCAACGGAAGCCGAGACCACCTACACAGTCACCCGCCAGCAGATCTACTGCAACGGGGAGGAATACCTCTGTGTGGATCGTCTGTCCGGCGTCCTGAGAGTGGCCGGTACCGACTACTACACCGACATTTCCAGCCTGCTGTAATAGGAAACCCAACACGCAGGGCCACCGCTCACATGCTGGGCGGTGGCTTTTGTTTGTATGACACGAAAGGAGCACCAACATGGAAACATTGAACCTGAAGAACCCGATCATGATCAACGGGAAAGAAGTTAACACACTGACCTACGACATCAACGAGATCGACGCGCTGCTTTTTGCCGAAGCGGACGCCAAGAAGAAGGCGGCCACAGGCATGAAGACCATGAGCCTCTCCCCTGCTGCTGAGTTCGATCCGGGCCTGCATTTATATCTCGGCTTCGCTGCAATCATCGCAGTGAACAGGGACATCGACTTCGCAGACCTCGAACGCATGAAGGGCAAGGACACCATGGAAGCGATGAAGATCGGCAGAAATTTTATGCTCTCGTCGGAAGAGGATTCAACGGAAAACGACTCCGACGAGCGCTCCGAGACTACGCCAGAGTCTACCACACCAGCCAAACCGATCTCGAAAGGAAAAGAATCACAGACTTCATAATGGAGTACGCCGAAGCGGCCGAGGATCTGGCAGAAGAACAGAAACGGATCAAGCAGCAGCACTCAGCACGCAGAGGCGGCAAGAGACACAGATAACAACAAGGAGGTGAGCGCATGAGCAGGACACTGGAGACCTCTATTGAGATATCCGGCGTGTTAAGTCCTTCGCTACAGAAAGCCATGAACAGCGCCGTCAGCGGCCTGAACAAAATGTCAGCTGAGACCATGCAGGCGGCCAGCGCTGGCGAGAAGCTCGCCGCAAAAATCAGAACACAGGAAGCGGAACTGCAGCAGGCAGTTAAGGCCTATGCAGACTACGCCCTCGGAGGCGAGGAAGGATCTGAAGAGGCCCAGCAGCTTGCGCAGCAGATCGACCAGCTGAGCAGCGAGATCGACGAGAACAAGAGCGAGCTGCAGAACGCCTACTCCGCGGTCGAAAAACTGGCGGCCGGCTTCGATAAGACGGGCAACGCCACCGAACAGCTGGAGGGCACGATCAAGCAGCAGGACAGCACCCTGCAACAGCTGAAGAGGCGATACGTCGAGCTGCAGCTGTCAGAGGAAGACACGACCGAAGAGTCGCAGCAGCTCGCCCGACAGATCGAGAAACTGTCGACAGAACTGCAGGAAAACAAGGTCAAGATGGCCGCAGCCGAACAGGCAGCGGACAAGCTCGATCACTCGCTCGAGGACGCGGATCAGGCGGCCCGAAAGGCCGAGGACGGCTTCACAGTATTCAAGGGAGCCCTCGCCAACCTCGCGGCCGACGCGATCCGGAGCGCGATCCAAGGCGTGAAAAATCTCGCCGGGAACGTGCTGCAGCTGGGGCAGGACTTCGGTGCGGCCATGAGTGAGGTCGGCGCCCTGTCAGGGGCAAGCGGCGAACAGCTCGAACAGCTCGAGGCCACTGCCCGGCAATACGGCGCGACCACCGTGTTCAGCGCCACGCAGGCAGCGGAGGCTCTGAAGTACATGTCACTCGCGGGCTGGGACGCCAACCAGTCCACGGCAGCGCTGCCCGGCGTTCTGAACCTCGCGGCGGCATCTGGTATGGAACTGGGCGCAGCGTCCGACATGGTCACTGACTACCTGTCCGCCTTCAGCATGGAGGCCGGGGAAGCAACCTACATGGCCGACATGCTGGCATACGCGCAGGCGAACAGCAACACCAGCGCGGAGCAGCTCGGTGGTGCATACAAGAACTGCGCCGCCAACCTGAACGCGGCCGGGCAGGACATCGAGACCGTGACATCAATGCTCGAGGCCATGGCCAACCAAGGCCTCAAAGGTGAGAAAGCAGGAACCGCCATGTCGGCGATCATGCGAGACATCACCAAGGGCATGAAGGACGGCGCGATCCAGATCGGCGACACCTCGATCGCAGTGCAGGACGCACAGGGCAACTACAGAGACCTGACCGCGATCCTGCAGGACGTCGAAGCGGCGACCGACGGCATGGGTTCCGCCGAGCGAGCGGCAGCCCTGAGCTCCACGTTCACAGCAGACTCGACCAAGGGCCTGAACCTTCTGCTGAACGAGGGCATGGACAACATCGCTGGCTATGAGGACGCGCTGCGAGGATCGACCGGAGCCGCAGAAGAGATGGCCGAGGTCATGAACGACAACCTCGCAGGCGATCTGAAGAACATGAACAGCGCATGGGAAGAGCTGCAGCTGAAGATCTACGACAAGGCAGAGCCGGCCATGAGGAAGATCGTGCAGACGATCACCGACGACGTGATACCGGCGGCCACGTGGCTGCTTAATCACCTGCCGGAGCTGGGCGTCGTGATCAGCGCTCTCTCGGCGGTAATAATCGCCGCCAAGTGGGAAAAGGTCGTCGCCGGGCTGGGCTACGTCAAGAAGGGCTTCACCGGGATCGCCACCGCCCTCGGCGGCGTAGGTGCTCCGGTGCTGGCTATAATCGCGATCGTGGCGGCCCTCGCGCTCGCCTTTATGCACTTATGGCGGACAAATGAAGAGTTCCGGAACAGGATCCTCTCGATCTGGAACGGACTCAAAGGAGCCTTCGCGGGCTTCGAGGCAGGCATTGTGCAGCGGCTCAACGACATGGGCTTCGAGTTTACAAGCATCACCGACGTGATAAAAGCGGTCTGGGAGAAGCTCTGCGCGATCCTCGCACCGCTCTTCGGGAACGCCTTCTCTGCGATCGCCTCGATCCTGCAGGGAGCGCTCACTATACTGACCGGACTGTTCGACGTGTTCTCCGGGATCTTTACCGGGGACTGGTCGACCATGTGGAACGGGATCAAAACGATCTTCAAGGGTGTATGGCAGATCATCACCGGCGTGCTGCGCTCGGTGCTCAGCGTCATTAAGTCGCTGATCAGCGCAGCGTGGAACGCAGTCAAGGCCGTGACGGCCTCGATCTGGAACAGCATCACCAGCACGATCAAGACCAAGCTCGCAAACGCGAAGGCGGCCGTGACGTCCGTGTTCAACTCGATCAGATCCACGATCAGCAGCGTGCTGTCCGGAGCTCTCGCAAAGGTGCAGAGCATCTTCGGCAGCATATACAGCAGCATCAGCAGCAAGATCAACGCAGCGAAGAGCGCCGTCAGCTCTGCGATCTCAGCGATCAAGAGCGCCCTGCACTTCAGCTGGTCACTGCCACACCTGAAGCTGCCGCACGTGTCAGTCAGCGGCAAGTTCAGCCTGAACCCGCCAAGCGCTCCACACTTCAGTGTCAGCTACTACAAGGAGGGCGGCATCCTGACACAGCCGACCGCGTTCGGTGCAGCTGGCAACAGACTGCTCGTGGGCGGCGAGGCCGGAGCTGAAGCAGTGCTGCCGCTGTCGAAACTCTGGGACGAGCTCGACAGGATCCTGAACAGCGCGATCTCTGCGGTCGCATCATACGGACAGCCGGAGGCTGGTCTGGTCGCCAAGGCCGGTCAGCTTCTCACCATGGACAACTTCAGTCTCGGCGGTCTGGCCAGCGGCGGAGGCATCTATATCAACTACGACTTCAGCGGCTTCACATGGTCGCCGACAGTCAACGCCGACGGCGGCGACGGCTCCGGCATCATGGCCGAGCTGAAGGCGCACGAGGCAGAGTTCTTCGACTGGCTCGAAGAATTTGTAAGCATGAGGGAGGTGGCGCAGTATGCGTAGAGTATCGGCCTACATAACCTACATCACGCAAGAGGGCGACACCTTCGACGAGCTCGCGCTGGATATGTACGGCGACGAGCGGCTCTCGCACTACATCATCGAGTACAACCCGGACTATGCAGACGTGCTGATCTTCGAGGCGAACGTGGAGCTCTACCTCCCGATCGTCGAGGACGCAGAGACGCCGGACACCCTCCCACCGTGGCGCCGGGATGAAGACTCGCTGAACGCGAGCAGCGACGAAGACGAAGAGGATGAAGAGGAAGACGACTCATGAACATCTACTACAACGGCGTGGACATTTACGGCGACATCTCCCTGAACTACTGCGTGCATGAAATGTTCGCAGAGAAGCAGGCCGACGGCGTCGTACTGCGCTTCAATGATCCGAAGGGGGTCTGGAGTGAGTGGGAACCGGCCGAAGGTGACGAGATCCAAGTCAAGGAAGGATATGCGGACACCGGGATCATGTACGTGCACCGAATGACTCCCGAGAACGGCTTCTTCACAATCCGGGCGCTGTCGGTACCGCTCAGCGCCAAAACAAAGAACAGCAACAGCTGGGAGGGCGTGCACCTGCTTCAGCTCGGTGAAATGATCGCCGACGAGCACGGTCTCGCCTTCGACAGCTACGGCGTGACCGATCAGGTCTATCCGTACATCGCGCAGGACAACGAGAGCGACTTCGCCTTTTTGTCCCGCCTCGCCATGCTGGAAGGCTGCCAGATGATCGTCTACGACGGGCGGCTGATCCTATACGACGAGGCGGAGCTGGAGGCGATCCCGCCGACCGGTGAGCTGGAGATCGGCGACAACGGCATGTTCGCCTACTACGACAACCGGTCGCAGTGCTTCGGCAGCTGCGAGGTGGCATCCGGCAGCTGCTCCGGCAGCTTCGATGCACCAGAGGGCTACAACAACACCCTGCGGCCTTCCGGGATCCGAGCGACCAGCGACGGCGAGGCAGAGCGCTTCGCTCGCGGCCTGCTGCGGAACGCGAACAAGTACGCCTACACCGGGCGCTTCACAAAGGCCCTGCAGACGGAGTTCGCGGCTGCCAGCCTGTTCGACCTGAGCACACCGAAGGCGAGCATCTGGAACGGCCCTGTGTTCGTCTACAAGGTGCGCCACGACTATGTGCGGAACGCGTCGACCATTTATTTCAGGAAGCTACTGGAGGACTACTAATGGGACAGATACACAAAGGCGAGATCGCCACGATCAGCGGCAACAAGGCGCGGGTCGTTCCTCTCGACAAGGAAGACAAAGCGACCGCGAAGCTGAACGTCCCGTGGCACCTACGCGGCGACACCGGCGAACTGGAGCCGGGCGACGAGGTCGTGTACTGCGAGTTCGACGACGGCACCGGGCTGCTGCTCGGTCGCATGGACGGCGACTGGGGCGAGTTCCTGCCAAAGCTGAGCTCGAACAATCTCACAGACAGCGGCGTTCGGCTGGCCAAGCATAAGCACGGCGGCGTCCAGTCCGGCGGCAGCAATACCGGGAACCCGGTTTAAGGAGGTGATCGCATGGCTGACATGGCGAAATGGGGCCCGAAGACATTCACGGTGAGCCCTCAGCAGATCACAGCGCTGCAGGATCTAAGCGTCGCTTATTCACAGATCGCCGACGATAACAGCGGAACGGAAGACAACTCGCTAAGCAACAACCGCGGCATGGATCTGATCGAGATCAGCTTCAAGACGACGCTCAATGCGAACGCGGGCGTCAATATCCGGAGCGAGATCGCGAGCTGGAAAAAGCTCGTCACGGCGACGGAATATCTCTACATCAACGGCACGAAGTTCGGGCCGCTGCTACAGCTGAGGGACGTCAAGGTCTCAGGCATTAAGCTCGACGACAAGGGCCGCTTCCGGGAAGCCACCCTGACGTTCCAGTTTAAGGAGTACAACGAGAAGTCGACCAGCTACCTCGGCGTGTCTGCGCTGAAGGTCGGAAACGGAAACGCAAGCCGCATGGGCAAGCGCAACAAGAAGGTCAGCGCTTCAAGTTCCAGCTCCAGCAAGACCACGATCAAAAAGGGCTCGAAGGTCAAGATCAAGGGCAGCAAGTACAGCAACGGCAAGAAGATCTCGAAGAAGGTCAAGAAGAAGACCTACAAGGTCACGAAGATCTCCAAAGGGATCGCCACGCTGAAGGGCTTGAAGAACAAGGTCAGAGTCAAGGATCTGTCGCTCGTGGCTACCAAGAAGAAGAAAACCAGCAAGAAGAAAAAGAAGAAGAAAAAGAAGTAATGCAGAGGGAGGCAAACTATGAGATCAAGCGGAAACGGAAACCCGGAGATCTGCGCGGCCAACCTGCTGCGGATCGTGCGCGGTGAGGTCGCATACGACAGAGTCAGGGGACGAGACGGCACACTGGTCGACCAGCCAGTCTCAAACGTGGACGCAGTCGCGGACGCGGAGTGGGTGCTCGAGATCTATGAGCCCCGGGTGGAGGCTGAGCTGAACCTCGCAGACGTGGACAGCTCTGACGGCGACTTCGCCCTGCTCGCAAACATCAAACGGAAGGAGGACGTGGGCTAATGGACAAGGACGAACTGAACTTCATCGAAACGAGCGCGGCCGAGATCTGGGACGCGATACTCGAGGAACTGGAGAACGGCGTCGCAGAGCCGCTCTATCCGGGAGACGAGCGCAGGATCTTCGGCGAGGCGCTCACTGAGGTGATCGTGGCCGTCTATAGCGCCGTGAACGACGCCTGCAGACAGAAGATGCTGCAGTATGCCAGAGACGACGTGCTGGACTCGATCGGCGAGACGCGAGACGTCGAGCGACTGGATCCGACATACGCGACCACGACGCTGCGCTTCTCGATCGAGACTGCGAACCCGTCGAACCTCGTGATCCCTGCCGGAGTCTGGGTGAGCAACGACTTCGAGCACTACTTCGCGACAGACGTCACGGCAGTGCTGCCAGCGGGCTCGCTATATGTTGACGTCCCGGCGACAGCTACGGAGGGCGGCAGCGACTACAACGGCATCGGCCCGAACGAGATCTGCAGGATCAGAGACGTGTCGCAGGTGCCGCTGATCGACGCAGTGGCCAACCTCACAGAGACGGCCGGAGGCGGAGACATCGAGGACGACGACAGCTACCGCGAGAGGATCCGGGAAGCCGAGAACAAGCTCAGCACGGCAGGCCCGGCCAAGGCCTACAAGTACTGGGCTCTGTCGGCCAACCCTCTCGTGTCTGACGTGGTCGTCATATCTGAGAAGGAAACCCTCACGGAGACGCTGACCGTCTACGGCGGCTGCATCTTCCGGGGCGGTGACACCCTGCTGCCGGACACTCTGAAAGTCTACAAGGCCGGAGGTGCTCAGGCAGTCGAGGGCACCGACTACACAAAAGAATACACACACGACCTGCTCACGATCACACTGGCGGGAACGCTGGCCAGCGCGAGCACGGTCGACATTGAGATCGAGCGGGAAATGCGCGGCCGAGTGAAGATCGTGCCGATCTGCGCAGGCGGCGAGCTGCCGTCTGAGGACGTGCTGGCCGACGTGCTGGAGGTCTGCAGCAGTGACGACGTGAAACCTCTCACCGACCTCGTGACGGTCGAGGCTCCAAGCGTCGAGTCCTACGACATCGTCCTGACCTACTACACGACCAGCGCGAACGAGTCGGCGGTCGTGTCGGCGGTCGAAGGATCCGGCGGAGCGATCGACAGCTACGTCTACTGGCAGGACTCCGCGCTCGATCAGGACATCAACCCGTCCGAACTTATGAAACTGATCCTGAACGCGGGAGCGACCCGCGTCGAGATCACGTCGCCGGTCTACACCGAGCTGGGCGAGACTACCGTCGCCAAGTTCTCAGGCAACGCGACCGTGACACACGTCGCGCGTTAAGGAGGTGATCACATGGCTGGCATGAAACTGTCGGAGCTCGAGTTCCTGAAGCTACTGCCGTCGTTCATGAGGGGCGACGAGGCAGTGATCGCACTGAGCGCCGCCATGGACACCCTGCTGCGGACACCCTCGGAGCGGATCCCGACGATCCGGACGTGGGATCAGATCGAGAACCTGACCTCCAAAGAGTGCGACGCGCTGGCGTGGGAGCTGGACGTGGACTGGTACGACGACACCCTCGGCCTCGACGAGAAGCGGGCGACCATTGAAGCGGCGCAGCTGATCAAGCGCAAGCGCGGCACCAAGTGGGCCGTCGAGCAGCTGATCACCGCATACTTCGGCGAAGGCTACGTGGTCGAGTGGTACGAGATCGGCGGCAGCCCGTTCACATTTATTGCATTAACGACGAACGAAGAGATCACGCAGGAAGACTACGCGAAATTCATCGAGGCCGTCCGATCGGCCAAGAACGCACGCTCGCATATCGCGGGCGTTTTCTATTACTGGGAGCAGTCTCAGGAGGTCGACGCCCGCTTCGACTATGCGGACTACAAGTACGACTTCTTCCGGGAGGCTGGAACCTATCCCGCCCCGGCTATGGTCGGCGCCGCGGTCAACGATCCCGGCATCGAAGCAGAACCGGCAACAATCTTTTCCCGGTATGACATAGTGCAGTGCGGAACCCGCGTGTGCGGAGAATAAAGAAAGGAGGACGGCATGGCATATTTTCAGAGCAACTTCCTGAAGTATCGCCGGGAGCAGTGGCTCCGGTCGATCGTCCGCGTGCAGGTGCAGGTCGGCAGCACGTGGCACTCGGGAGACATCAACAAGAAGGCAATCGAGGACGACACGCTTGTGATCATGGCCACCTTCCCGCAGCTGGACAGCTCGGCGGTGACTATCAGCGCGTCTCGCCTAATCGACGCTCGCGGCGAGGTCGCAGCATATCAGACGAGAGCGATCCAGAAGGTCGCCGGGCAGGGAGTCATGATCAAGATCACGATCCCGATCTATGAAGTCACAGCCTAAAGGAAAGGAGGAACAAGTCGCATGTATAACCAGACCCACTGGCTCGACAAGGTGGTCGATCCGGACACTGGAGAGGTCATTCAGCAGGGCACACCGCAGAGCGCCGGGAACTTCAACAACATGGAGAACGGCATCCAAGACGGAGCGATCGCGGAAGCTCAGATGATGATCTACATCAAGGAGCTGGAGCACCGCCTCGACAATGAAGCGGCCGTCGAAGAGCACACGGTCACTCTGACGAACAACCAGAAATACCCGTTCAACAACTCGAAGACGACCATCGACCTCACCAAAGTGAGAACCGACAAGACCTACGTCGTGGACGTCGAGATCACAGCGCACTCCGGCGGTGAGGTCGGAGACATCAAGATCACCGACAAGCTGCTGAACGGCTTCAAGGTGGAATTTGACGGAAGCGCGACCAGCGTCACCGTCACACTCAGGATAAAAGGAGGACTCTAAAATGGCAAAACAATCAAGCGTACAAGTCATTGAGAAGAACGAGGGCCCGAAGATCGACTACGAGCAGAGCGGCACAAAGCTCTTTTTTGGTGACGACGAGATCATGATCAACTGCGCCAAGTACCAGAAGGACTGGCCGGTCGACGTCGATATCTGCTCTGACAGATCCGGCAACCTCGTGATCAGCCCGGACTCCGGTATGCGCTACGTCGCGCAGATCGCGATCCCACAGGCTGAGTATGAACCACATGAAGAGGGCGACACGGATCCACCAGCGAAGATCCCGCTCGACATGGGCGACGTCGTACTCACCCTCTGGAGTATCGCATAGGAAAGGAGCAAGACAATGGCAAATTTTGACCTTACAAATCTGGCGGTGCAGATGATCGCACCGAACAACAGCGTGATCCTCGACGAGACCGAGCTGCCTTCGGTCATGGTCTACATCCCGAAGTTTAAGCTCAGCGACGTGCTGAACACCGACGACGCTTCGGTGCATCCGGCCTTCTTCGTGAACGGCCGCGAGATCGACGGCTTCTGGTGCTCAAAGTATCAGAACTGCATCCACAACGGTGTGGCCTACTCCCTGCCAGCGCAGGATCCGGCGAACAGCATCAACTTCGACAACTCGCTCGCACGCTGCGAAGCCAAGGGGAACGGCTGGCACCTTATGACTGCAGCCGAGTGGGCCGCGATCGCACTCTGGTGCAAAAAGAACAGCTTCATGCCTTACGGCAATAACAACTACGGCAAGGACAGCCGCGAGACCGGCTACAGAGCGATCCCGTCAATGGCTCGCGACGGCAGCGGCAGGATCCAGAGAGTCGCCACCGGCACCGGCCCTGTCGAGTGGTACCACGACAAGACACTCGGAGGCATCGCAGATCTGAACGGCAACGTCAACGAGTGGATCGGCGGCATACGTCTCGTTTGGGGCGAGCTGCAGATCCTCGAGAACAACAACGCGGCGGATCCGGACAATCCGCAGAACTCAACCAGCTCGGCGTGGAAAGCAATCAAGGCTTCCGACGGAACACTCGTGGATCCGACCAGCTCTATTAGCGACTCCGTACAGAACACGACCGGCACGACCGTGAAGCTCGACTTTGCAAGCAACAAATGGAAGTACAGCACAAGCATCGCCAGTCCTCAGAGCGACTACAAGGGCTGCCTCTTCGGCGACGTAACCGCCGATAGCTCAATCAGCGACGCTGCGAAGCTGCTCCTGAGAGCGCTCGCGCTGCTCCCTGACGAAGGCGCTGCCGCCGCTGACTACGAAGGCGACTACATGTACTGGAACCACAATATCAGCGAGCGCTGCGTGTTTCGCGGGGGCTGCTGGGGCTACGGCGCGGGCGCAGGTCTGTTCTATCTGGACGGCTACAGCGCTCGCTCGAACACGATCGCGTCCTTCGGCTTCCGCTCCGCTTATGTTGAGGGGATCGGTTAATCTGGCAATCTGAAAATCTGACCGGGGCGGCTCGCAAAAGCCGCCCCAACCCCGCGAAGAAGGAGCAAAACATGGATACGTTACAACTGCGGCAGCACATCGTTCGATCCATGATCCGCACCGGCGAGCGCACCAAGAACATGCGCAAGCCGGAGAAGTTCGTCTACCGGGAACAGCTGAACCAAGCCTACAGCAATATGCTGCGGCTATGTATTCAGGCCAACCGGTCGCGCGGACAAAAGCGGCGCCAGCTTCA
Source organism: Paludibacteraceae bacterium (assembly GCA_017470795.1). Lineage (GTDB taxonomy): Bacteria > Bacteroidota > Bacteroidia > Bacteroidales > Paludibacteraceae > RGIG4928. The sequence continues at coordinate 22,939 of JAFUXZ010000135.1, read as the reverse complement.
GGCCGAAATGGACATCGAGCTGGACGTGCTGCGAAATTTTGTCGACACAGCTGTCAGCCCGGAGGATCGTCTGATCTCTCCGGGACTGCACGAAGTATGGAGCAAAGAGCTCAATGAAATCGGACGCATGCTCGGCGGGTGGATCAGATCCGACGAGTGAGCGACGTGGGGAGTATGCCGTATAAGGAGGCGCTGCGTGTATCGCGGGGGCAACTGGAACAACGGCACGAACGCAGGTCTGTTCTATCTGAACGGCAACAACGCTCGCTCGAACACGAACACGAACATCGGCTTCCGCTCCGCTCCGGCTCTATTCGTTAGACCTGAAGGTCAAGGCCTCGCAGGAACATAAGAGTCAAAGGGGTGTACTTCCCAGCTGAAAAGCTAAAGATGATCGCACGCCGCAGCCGGACAACCGGGGCGACGTGCAACCCGCGCAGACTGGCCAGTCCCTCATACGGGAGAAGACCTGCAGGGGACTGCAGCACGGTGGCGGCTGCGGATCTTCTGCTGCGGTCAATGGATTGTCACACGCGAAGCCACCAAAACCAAACGCAAAAGGAGGACGGGCAAATGCTCGAAACCGTAAAGCCTTCCCTTCTGGAGCGCATCGCCTCGTGGGAGAACCTGCTGGAAGCATATCACAACGCCTGTAAGGAGAAGTGGTACCGCGACGACGTGGCTGCCTTCAGCGCAAACCTCGAGGAAGAACTGATCAGCATACAGAACGATCTGCTCTGGCACGCCTACGAGGTCGGCAGGTACCGGGAGTTCTACGTCTACGAGCCAAAGAAGCGGCTCGTCATGGCTCTGGGCTTCAGGGATCGCGTCGTCCAGTGGGCGATTTATTTGCAGATCAATGGCGAGCTCGACAACGGCATGATCTTCCACAGCTACGGCTGCCGTGTCGGCAAAGGAACCACGCGAGCAGCTGACAAGCTGCAGGACTGGTGCACCCTCGTCGATCGCAAGCCCGAGCCGTGGTACTACCTGAAGCTGGACGTCTCGAAGTATTTCTACCGCGTGGATCACGAGATCCTTCTCAGCATCATGCGCAGGAAATACCCGGACGAGGACGGCTTCCACTGGCTCATGGACGAGATCGTGAACTGCGACCACACACCCTTCGGCCTGCCTCCGGGCAAGAACGCCGACGAGGTGCCGCCGTGGGAGCGGCTCTTCGAGGTCGGCATGCCGATTGGAAACCTGACAAGCCAGATGCTTGCGAACGTATGCCTGAACGAGCTCGACCAGTATGTGAAGCACGAGCTCCGCGAGCACTTCTTCGTCCGGTACATGGACGACATGGTGTTGCTGAGCTCGGACGTGAAGCGGCTGAACGAGTGCCGGGAACTGATCGAGATCTTCCTGAACGACCGACTGCATCTGGATCTAAACAGCAAGACCACGATCGGACTCGTCAAACGCGGGATCACCTTCGTCGGCTGCCGCATCTATCCGGGCTACCGGAAGCTGACGCGCAAGTCGGTCAGGAAGATGAAGGCCCGCATGTTCTACATCGCCAAGGAGTACGAGCAGGGCCTCATAGACTTCGAGGCGGTGGACTCAACTATGCAGAGCTACTTCGGACTCATGAAGCACTGCAGCACTTACGGGCTCCAGAAATGGATCTCGGAAAACGTCATTTTTAAGCGCAAAGGAGCGGCACTTTAGTGCAAGGAGAAGGACATTGAATCAGATTTTTTTAGCAGTCATTCCTTCCGCGGTGACCGCCTTCTGCTTCTGGCTCATAGAGCACAACATCCAGAAGGCTGAGGCCAAGCGCGAGAAGGAAGAACAAAAACGACGCAAAGACGCCGCCGATCGCGAGGCAAAGCTGGAGAAGTTCCAGATCACACTGATCAACAGCGTGAACGCCTCGATCGCACTCGGTGAGGCTACCGCCCGCGCCGTGGAGCGGATCCCTGACGCCAAGTGCAACGGGGACATGCACGCGGCGCTGGACTATGCGACGGAAATCAAACACAAGCAGAAGGAGTTCCTGACAGAACAAGGGATCGCCGCGCTCTTCGACTGGAAGGAAGAATGAAAGGAGACTGAACACATGAACAGAGGAACCAAGATCAGGACGGCGCTGCTGGCGGTCGCAATCATTAATCAGGCGATCTCTCAGGTCGGAGAGCCGGACTTCGGAAACGAAACGGCCAACACCGTGTACAGGATCGTCTCCTACATTTTCACGGTCGCTGCTGCGGCCATCGCGTTCTGGTACAACAACGACTTCACAGACGAGGCCTGCGCTGGCACCGGCCTCACCCGTCAGCTGAAAGCTGAGAAGAAGGCCGGCTACGTCGGCGACTACTTCTTCGACGAAGGCGAAGAGGACGAAGCAGAAGCAGAAGCGGAAGATGAAGAGGAGGAAGACGATGAACAAGAAGATCTGGAAGCAGCTGAACAGCAGGTGGTCAAGTAAACCATACCCGGTCAAGTCCTCGTCCTTCGGAGGTAACGGCTGCGGGTGCTGCGCATGCGTACACGTGGCCATGGAGCAGGACAGATACAAAAACTGGACACCTGAAAGCCTGCGCCCGTGGATGATCAAACAGGGCTTCGCTATCAGAAATCAGGGCACAACGTGGAACGGCATCACCGAGACGCTGAAGCACCTCGGGCACAAGACGGTCGTGCGCGTGTGGTCGGATCCAATGAGTGTGGCCTTCAAGGAACTGAACAAGGGCAACCGCATCGGCATTATCCTGTTCAACTCGAACAAGGCGCCAAACGGGACGCGCTGGACGGCTGGCGGCCACTACGTGGCCTTCACCGGCTACAAGATTAAGAACGGGCTCCACATGTTCTACTGCAAGGACTCCGGCGGAAGAGATCACGACGGCTGGTACAGCTACGAGAAATCAATGAAGGGCTGCGTGGCCAAGGTCTGGATCGTCGAGAGGCTCGGCAAGCAGGTCACCACCTACAAGCCGACAACTCCGTACACCGGGAAGCTCCCGTCCGGAACCGTGAAGAACGGCACCAAGGGAGCCGACGCGAAGGCCGTGCAGACCTTCCTGAACTGGTGCATCAATGCCAAGCTCTCGGTCGACGGCGACGTCGGAAGCAAGACCGAGGCGGCAATCATGGACTATCAGGCGACCTACAGCCTGACGGTCGACGGGATCTTCGGGCCTAACAGCAAGAAGAAGGCGCAGGCGATCATCAATTCGCTGAAACCTCCGAACAAGACGCCCAGCAAACCCGCAGCAGCAGCCATGCCCTCCGGGAAGCACACCGTGATCGACGTCAGCGAGTTCCAGTCGGCGATCGACTGGGCCAAAGTCAAGAAGGCGGGCGTCAAGGGCGTGATCGTCCGCTGCGGATACCGCGGCTGCTCGACGGCGAAGCTGAATCAGGACGACATGTTTATAAACCACATCACCGGCGCGAAGAAGGCCGGGCTCGCCCTCGGTGTGTACTTCTTCACCGAGGCGATCACTGAGGCCGAAGGCCGGGAGGAAGCACGCTACACTCTCGAGCTGATCAAGAAGGCGGGCGTGGAGCTGGCCTACCCTATCGGAGTAGACAGCGAGAACGTCTTCTACACCGAGAAGGGCAAGAGACGCCCGGGCAGGGCCAACGACACCGTGCTGTCAAAGGCTAAGAGGACGGCAGCGATCAAGGGCTTCTGCGACGAGATCGAGAAGACCGGCGCGAAGGCTATGATCTACGCCTCAACCTCGTGGCTGAACAACCAGCTCGACATGGCCAAGCTGCCGTACAAGGTCTGGTGTGCTCAGTACTATAAGGAGTGCCAGTACAAGGGCTCCTTCCTTTTATGGCAGTACACGAGCACCGGGAAGGTCGACGGCGTCAAAGGCAACACGGACATGAACCACTGCTACAACTAAGGAGGTATGCCATGGCGACAGACAAGAAGACAATGGCGATCGCCCGCGAGGTGATCGCAGGGGACTGGGGCAGCGGACAGGCCAGAGTCGACGCCCTCCGGAAGAAGGGCTACAACCCGGAAGAGATCCAGACGGAAGTCAACCGGCTGCTCTGCTGCCGCGAACTGATCATTCAGAACATCAGAGCGTGGGCTATCAAGACCGCCGCGGAGGACTACCGGTACATCTTCTGGACGGAGCCATACGGCCACGAGTGCGCAAAGTGCCACCCGCACGGAGGCAAGAACCTCGGCTGGCAGTGCATCGGCTGGGTGATCGCCTGCTGGCATCACGGCGGGCTGCCGATCCCATGCAACTGCGGCGTGCTCGACAATGGCACTATGGAGAAGATCCTGAAGGCCAAGACGGATGCGGACGCGCTGAAGATCGCGCAGAAGGCTCTGAAGATCAAGGAGATCAAAGTGATCCGGAACGGCGGCAAGGTGATCCCGAAGGAGAAGGTGCAGCCGGGCGACATCGGCGGCCTGTTCACCGGCACCGAGTTCCAGCACCTCATCCTACTCATGGGAGACGGCAAAGTCTCCGACAGTACACGCTGCAAAAACAAGGCCGACGACATAAGAGCCGACAGGAAGCTCGCGGGCAGGTATGTGAGCAGACTCAAGGTGCTGATCCGCTATACGGGGAACGGCCTGACGACACCGGCGAAGAAGTCCGTGGACGAACTGGCGCGCGAAGTGATCGCAGGCGGCTGGGGCAGCGGCGACAGCAGGAAGCTGGCGCTCACTCAGTGCGGCTATGACTACAACGCCGTCCAGAAGCGCGTGAACGAGATCCTGAGCCCTAAGCAGGAAAAGAAAGCCTACACCGGAAAGCTCCCGACCATGAAGCTCGTGAAAACGAACGCCGAGGTGATCGCGGACGCGATCCGCTGGGCCGTATGGATCGCTGGCGACAACCGCTTCCACTATGGCCACGGCAAGGACGCCCACCACAACGGCTGCTTCTTCTGCAAAACGCAGCCGAAGAGCAAGAAGAAGGCCGGCATCGTAGACTATGAGAGAACCTACTGCTGCAATCCGTTCGTCGGTGCAGCATGGGCTCACGGCGGCTGCGATCAGGCAGCCATGAAGCTCTGCAGCAAGGGCACCTCGTGGGGCTTCCACAAGGGCCGCGGCTATGACAAGTCGACGCTCTTCAAGAATCTCGGCAAGCCTGCGAAGTCCAAGCTGAAGGCGGGCGACGTCTTATGCAGCGACACGCACGTCGCGCTCTACATCGGAGGCGGCAAGCTCGTGGAGGCTGGCGGAGGCGACGACAACGTCAGAAACTCCAAGAAGTGGAACAACTCGATCCGCGTCAGGGATCTGACCGACAAGAAGTACGCGAGCTTCAAGCGCGTGCACAGGTACATCGGATCCGTGAACGCTGCGTCGGTGATCATCAGACACGGCGAGATCTCGAACAGAGTCGCACTGATGCAGGAGTTCCTCGTCTGGTATGGAGCCCTCCCACAGGGCGAAACTGCCGACGGGATCTACGGCGACAAGACCCTCGCAGCGGTCAAGAAGTTCCAGACCGACATGTTCGGCGCGAAGGAAGCGGACGGCCTCGTGGGCCCGAAGACGATCGCAGCCATGGCGTCGGTCAAGAAGTAAACCATCTCCCCTGCCGCCCTCCCGGCAGCAGGGCGGGAAATATCGCCACAGACAAACAAAAAGACGCTCGGCGGGGAATTATCCCTCCGGGCGTCTTTTTTCGTTCTCAGCGCAATTCTATCAGCACGGCGACCGCCTTCTCTACAAAGTGGAGAACCAGCTCCCGCGCTTTTTTCGTATTCGCGCCATTTGGCGGGCCTGACGGCGCGAAACACGAAATCTTCACGCCGTCGTCCTCGGCAGCCGCTTCGGCCAGCTCCAAGGTCACCCGCTCGCCTTCCTGCGTATAGTTCAGCACCAGCAGGATCCGGTCGTCGTCGTATAGGTACGCAGCGTTCAGGAACGTGTCGACCAAGAACTGCCGGTACCCGGGATCGTCAAGATCCCCGTCCCGGAACCGCTCGAGGAAGTAGATCACCTGCTCCCGGTCGACGTCCGGCTCAGCTATGAGCAGCTGCGCGATCCCACGTTCAAGATCCGCCCGCTCGGCCTCCAGCACTACGAGGTGAGACTTCACGCTGTCCGTGATGATCCCGGCGTCGATCGCTGCGAGAGTGTTCCGGATCGCCTGCTCGTTCTCCCGCTGCCGTCGTTCGAGCGCGTCCAGATCTGCCGTGTCCCGGGTGCGCTGCTGGTACTCGACGCAGCTGTCGGCCACGGCCTCGATAAACTCGTCGGAGTGGATCAGGGCCGCCAGCTCCCGGACGACCAGATCCTCGATCCACTGCTTCGGGGCTCGCTTCTTTTTGCATCGGTGCGCCCTGCGGCCATTACAGACATAATAGTAGTAGATCGAGCTCACGCTCTCGCCGGTCATAGCCTCGCCGCAGTGCCCGCAGAACAGCTTCGTCGTCAGCAGGTACGACACGCCGCGCTCAGCTGCGGGCGAGACGTGATGCTGCTGCGCGACCTTCTGGCACTTCTCCCAGAGATCCCGGTCAACGATCGCAGGGATCCCGCCCTCAACTCTCATATCTTTGAAGAGGTACACGCCAGCGTACCGCTCGTTCTGGATGATCCTCCGGATCGAGTTCTTGTTGAAGCGGCCGCCCCGCGTCGTCCGATACCCTTCGTCGTTCAGTTTTTTGTATATATCCTTCGCCGGGATCCCGGCAGCGTATTCCTCGAAGATCCTGCGCACGACTGGCGCAGTCTCCGGATCTATCTCGAAGCGGCCGTCGGCTCCCTTCCTGAGTCCGAGCAGCGTCAGGCCGAGCGTCTTCAATTCCTTCGCGCTCTCATAGTTCCCGCGCTTCACGTTCTGCGACAAGTTCTCGGAGTAGTACTCCGCGTAGCCCTCCATAACGCTCTCGAGAATGATCCCCTCCGGCCCCTCCGGGATCGTCTCGGCTGCGTAATACAGCCGGACGCCGCACTTCTTCAGCCGGTATTTATACGTCGCGGAGTCATATCGGTTACGGGCGAAGCGATCCATCTTCCAGCAGAGCACCGCCTCGAAGGCTCCGCGCTCCGCGTCCCGCAGCATGCGCTGGAAGTCCGGCCGCCTGTCTGTCCTGCCGGTGAGCGCCCGATCGGCGTACTCACCAACGACCGTGAAGCCGTTCCTTTTTGCAAAGGCACGACACTCCCGGATCTGTCCCTCTATACTCTCTTCGCGCTGGCCGCTGCTCGAGTACCGGGCGTATATCACCGCCCGGATCAGCTGGCGGCTCTCGTCTTTTTTCATACCGAATCACCGCCTCGATACTTGCCCGTGTCTTCGAGATCTTCGATATATGCGACGGCCTTCGCGCGGCCTTCACTGTTCAATGCTCGGAAACTTCTCAGAAGCTCGCGTTCCTGCTCGGTCTCAGCTCGCAGCTGCTCCGGTTCCGGCATATCGTAAAGAAACTCGACTGACACGCCCAGCGCGTCGGCGATCTTCACGATCTTCGACACTCCGACGTTGAGCTCGTTCACCTTCCCGCTGAGAATATCGGCGACGGTTGACGTGCTCAAACCAGCCTTTGAGGCCAGCTGCGCGGACTTGATCCCGCGCTCTTCCATGATCTGTTTAAGTCGCTCCCTCATATCCTGCCTCCCTTCAATCCTGTTTGCGCTCTTTAATTATACCCTACCAAAAGCTGAGTGAAAATAAGTTTTTCCGACAAATCGGAAAAATTTTATAAAAAAGGCTTGAAATCTTCCGACATGCCGTTATAATAGGAGAAGAAGTTCCGATACATCGGAAATTGAAAGGAGCACCAACATGGAAAACATGAAAACATTGAAATTTGAAAGAGACGACAACGAAGTCGTGATCAGACTCGGCGCAGGCACCCGCCCAGTCGACGCAAACAACCCAGAGCACGCCAGCACAGCGGTCGAACTGACGCTTCCGACCAGCTTCTCAGCAGAAGCATGGGCCGTTTGGAACTACCTCGACGGCGCTGCCTTCATTTACGAGTACGACGGCAGGCTGGTCGTGACAGATGAAGCGCTGGATCTGACGTACTGCGGAGACGGCAGCCATGAGAACCCGATCGGAGGCCCGCGCTGGATCGTCGACAGCTGGGACGAGCTCGAAGAGATCCTCGTCGCAACCTACTGCGACCTCGTCGAGAACGCGGTGATCGAACCGGTCGAGAAAATCCTGAGCGAGGAAATGTACGACGAACCGATCAAGGGCGGCAGCATCACCGGCAACTTCGTCGAAGTAATCGGCGAGCGCGTGGTCAATCGCTGCGGCAAGATCCTCGAGCAGTACCTTTACAACATCGAAGGCTATACACCGAAAAACGGGCTGCCCTTCGTGGCACTGAAGAGCAACATCTACCTGTTCGGCTAAAGCAGAGTGCCGCCCTCCGGGGCGGCGCTACTAACGGCGGTCGCGAGTCCGCGAGAACATTGAAGGGAGTGAAACACTTGAACATCATCCAGACGACCCTGCTCTGCTTCGACCTGAGCCTGATCGCAGTCGCCGCGTCCGGCGCATGCGTTCTCGTTTACGATATAGTCACGTCGATCAGGGCATGGATGAAGAGGCGCAAGGAATACACAGGAAAGGAGGAACCGCACAATGGCATATCCGAATCTGGTCGCTGAAATGGCGCGCAGGGATCTCGACGCACGAGACCTCGCGAAGGTGGCGAAGAAGTCTCCGGACACAATAAGGAACTGGCTCAGAGGCAAGGGCGACTTCACTGTCGCGATCGCCTTCCTGATCCAGCAGAACCTCTTCCCGGACTGCAAAATCACCTACCTATTCTCGAACACGCCGGCGCTGCCGGACGAAGCGCCGGTCAGCTAAGGAGGCACTAAGTGAGATACGATCCGAAGATCTACAAGGAACTGCAGGCGATCCGCGACAGGATCCCGCGCAACACATACAAAACTATACTCGGCCAGTTGCGGGCCGGCGACATGATCGGCGCAGCCATGGGAGTGAAGCGGCTGCAGAGGCAGCTCGCCCGGGCCGATAAGGAAGGAGGCAAAGCATGAAGTACGAAGTCTGTCCAAACTGCGGCGCGCACCTCGACCATGGGGAACACTGCGACTGCATGAAGAAGGAAGCGGACAAGACGACCGGCGCCAGCGCTGGCCAGTACGCAGACAAACCAGCAACAGAGACACCTAAGAAGAAGCCCAACCTCATGCCGGGAGCATGAAGAGGGGCGGCAGGCATGAGACCTGCAAAGTCTGCGGGAAGGACTGGAACGTCAGCCTGCAGCTGATCCTCCCGGAGCACGGGTACATCTGCCCGCACTGCCGGGGACTTTACAACAAGGAGGTACACGGTGAAAAAAGTGAAAACAAGAGATCCGGAGCACGTCGCCGTAAACCTCGACGCACTTCCGGATCACGAGACTGACGCACTCTGCCGCACCCTGATCGGCGGCGTCAGAGAGCTATTCAAAGACCCGGCCGTTCAGGCCGACTTCAAACGCTGGCAGCAGGAGCGCCAGCAGAAACCACAAGGAGCAAAACCATGAACAAGAACATGAACAAAACAAAAGAGCCGCTCCACGCGCAAACAGGCAGCGACTCTTACACCGGGGGGCACTCGCGCGAGACCTCCAGCACAGCAATTATATCAAAGACCAGCCGCTTCGTCAAAAGACAGTGGCCGACCCTCACCCTACTCGCCCTGATCCTTCTGATCGGCATCGGGCTGGGCTACGCCCTCCACAAGCCGGTCGAGGCTGAGAGCAACGCCGCAGCGGATCCGGCAGTGTTCTATACTGTCGCCCGCGAGGGCTACAAGGACGGCACACCGATCAGCTGGCAGCACGTCACCAACGAATGGGCCCTCGAGTCCGGCATGGAGAAGCGCTACGAGCTGACAGACAAGGAGCGCCTGACACTTGCTCAGGTAGTCGAGGCTGAAGCGGCTGGCGAACCATACGCCGGGAAGGTGGCTGTCGCCCAGTGCATCCTGCAGAGCTGCGAGGACGACAGCATCCGCCCGGACGTGGCCGTCCGCAAGTACGGCTACAGCTCAGAGCGGCCAACCGCCTCGCAGGAATCACTCGACGCGGTGCAGGCCGTCTTCGACTTCGGGGAGGTCGTAACAGCTGAGCCGATCAAGTACTTCTACGCCCCGGACAAGACAAAGAGCAAATGGCACGAAACGCAGGACTACGTCCTGACGATCAACGGCCACAAGTTCTTCAAGGAGGCGGAGTAATGTTCCTGAAACCCGGAGACACGATACTGGTTGGAGACGAACGCGACCGCAGAGAGACGACCGCGTTCCTGAAGGAGCACGGCATCGAGACCGAACCACACAAGGAGGATGCGCACATCATCGTCGTGACGGAGGTGCGCAAGGAAGGAGGCGGCCATGGCGGAGACTAAAGCACCGGCCAAGAAGCCGCCGGTCACCACCCTGCAGCAGAAGTTCTGCAGGATCTTCGACCCGACGGATCCGGACAACGGATCACTCGCGGAGCAGCTGATCGCTGCCGGGATCAACTTCGACCCGGTCTGCGAGGCTGCCGTCGAGCACACCACCTTCTGGCAGCGCACCAAGGACGGCACCGAGCGCCTGATCTGGATCTACGAGTCAGACCTGACCGTCCGCTGGACTAACAGCGAGAAGCCGAGCGACCGGCTGGAGGCAACGATCCACACGATCGGAACCAGTGACAAGGGCCCTGCAGACGCCAAGGCTGCGGCATGGGATCACGGCCTCAGCGTGTACTTCGGCAGCAAGTTCCACATCATCCCGGAGCAGATGATCCTACATGAAGAGGACTGTGCCAGCGAGAGAGCCGCGCAGGAACCGCCACAGCGCCCTGCTGAGCCACGAAACAGCGCACAAGGTATAAACACCCAACGAAACGCTAAAAACGGCCCAGCGGCGAAGTCTGACGGCAGACGGACGCTCACGGGCCCACAGATCGACCGCATGTATAAGAAGGCCGAGGCCGCAGGCATAAGTATGCAGCAGGTGAACAGCAAGATCTACAACGACTACGGCGCCGAGGATCCGCACACGATCACCCGCCAGCAGTACGACGAGATCTGCCGCCTGCTCGACAATGAAGCGGCCATGAGAAGACAAGGAGGACAACCAAATGAATGACGTGAAAGAGATCGGACGGCTCGCCAATGATCCGGAGCTGAGTTACACACCCGGAGGCGCTGCCGTCGCTCACTTCGACATCGCCGTCAGCAAGAAGACCAGCGACAGGAACGCACCGCCGAACTACTTCCCGGTCACCTGCTGGAACCACACGGCGGAGTTCGCGAGCAAACACCTGCACAAGGGCCGCCTGATCGCGATCGACGGCCACCTCGACACCAACAGGTGGAAGGACAAGCACGACCAGAACCGCAAGGACGTCTACATCGTCGCCGACAACATCGAGCCGCTGGACTCACCGAGAGCCGGAGCAGCTGAACCTGCCGGAGACTACGGAGACGGCGGCTACTACGACGGCGGAGGCTATGAAGGGCCATAACCGACGGACGACCGCAGGACGACCAGCGGACGACCGAGAAACGACCAAAACGGAAAAAGGAGCAAACCACAATGGCATGGATAAAAATTGACCAAACACTGAGAGATCACAAGAAAGTCCTCAGCGTGTCCGATTCTTTGGACATCGAACCGGTAAAGGTCACCGGCATGCTCGTTCTGATCTGGCTCTGGTCGCTCGACAACGCTCCGGACGGCTCCCTCGGAGGCATCAGCAACCGCTCGATCGCGCGCGCAGCGCAGTGGGACGGCGACGCTGACGAGTTCGTGGAAGCCTTGAAAAATGCGGGTCTTCTCGACATATCAGCTGAAGGCGGCCTTGAGCTGCACGACTGGTACGAGTACGCCGGGAAGCTCGTCGAGAAGCGCGAAGCCGAGCGCGAGCGCAGCCGTCTCCGGAGGGCAAAGACCAACGGACAACAAGCGGACGACCAAGAAACGACCGACGGACGACCGACGGACAGACCGACGGACGACCGCGAAGAAACCGACGGCAAAGAGAAGAGTAGAGTAGAGAAGAGTAGAGTAGATATTTCTTTTACTTCAGAGGCTAACGCCTCTGAAGAGTCGGAACCGGCTGCAGCCGACCCGATCCCATACGAAGTGATCAAGACGTGCTACCACGACCACTGCCCGAGCTATCCGAGGATCCGGAAGCTGAGCGCCAACCGCAAGAAGGCGATCGCAGCACGCTGGAAGGAGTACAAGGGCAACCTCGGCACCTTCATTGAGCTATTCGACATGGCGGAGGCGTTACCGTTCCTGAAGGGAGTGAACGACCGCAACTGGGCAGCCGACTTCGACTGGCTCATGAAGAGCGACAACATGGCCAAAGTCCTCGAGGGCAAATACGAGAACACAGTGCGCCGCGCACCGATCCGCACCGGATCCGCAGGCGGCACCCTCGCAGCTCTCGCCGACATAGTGGCCGAAGAGGAAGGAGGTCTGAGAGTATGACAAAGGCAGACGCCGCAAAAATGGCAGCGGTAATAGTGACAGCCTACCCGAACTACGACAAGTTCAGAAGCCACGACGAGGTCAACAACTACGTCGGCCTGCTGGCCACAATGTTCGCAGCTGACGACGCTGCAGCTGTCGGCCTCGCAGTCCGGAAGCACATCGCCACCAGCAAGTGGCCGCCAAGCATCGCGGAGATCCGCGAGCTCATGCTGGAGACCACGCACCCGGAGATCGTGCCGCCGGATCTGGCATGGGCCGCAGTCAGTGACCTGCTCTTCACGCTCAGGCGTGGACAGTGGGACGAGGCCAAGGACAAGCTCCCTGCCCTGATCGCCCGGGCCGTGGAGATCGTCGGCTGGAAGAACCTCTACGACATGCACACCGGTGAAGCGGGATCGAAGCCCGGCATGGATAGAGTCGCATTTTTGGGACAGTATTCTCCAATGTACGACCGAGCCAAGACCGACGCCATGACGCCGCAGCCGATCACGGCCAAGATCACCGGCCAGCAGGCAGCCCTCCCGGACACGAGCTACCGCCTGATCGAGGGCGCTGAGGAACTGCGCCGCGAGAAGGAACTGCAGCTCGCAGAGCAGAAGGCTGAGAACAAGCGCCAGCTGGAGCTGGCCATGATCCGGGACGAGGAAGAGCGCAAGGCCAGACTGGCCGCATGGAAGGCCAAGAAGGAACGCGGAGAACTGGATCCGAACAGCCTGTCCGCCATAGCACTCAAAGCCGCGGAAGGAGGACAACATGCGCAGTAAGCTCGTTTATATCTGCAGCCCCTACCGGGGCAACGTCGAAGAGAACACAAAGAACGCGAGGGCCTACAGCCTGAAAGCCATGACAGAGCACCCGGACGTGATCCCGATTGCGCCTCACCTGCTCTTCACGCAGTACCTCGACGACAACGATCCGGAGCAGCGCCGCATCGGACTATCCGCAGGGCTCGACCTTCTGAGCCTATGCGACGAGCTCTGGGTGTACGGCGAACCGTCCGAGGGCATGGCTGCGGAGATCCGCCTCGCCGAAGAGCTGAGCATACCGATCCGCGACGGCTTCGATCCGGGCGCCTACGATCCGGAAGAAGATCAGGCAGCATACGGCTGCGTCAACATCACGACACCGGGCGCCGGAGTCTATGCAGAGGACAGCGGGATCTTTAGCTACACTGCCTCGAGCATCGTCAAGATCGAAGCGCAGACCGTGTTCGACATGGCGCGCTGGCTGAGACCCAACCCGGGTAAGGAGATCGACTACGTCGTGAAGCATGAAGAGGATCCGGAGGTGAGGCCATGAACTGGGACACGCTGCCGGAGAAGTACGCAGACCTGCTGCTTGAAGAGGATCAGCTGAAGCGGGACGAGCACCGGGCGCAGGGACTCGCCAACAAGCGCGAGGGCGAGGCGTTCGAGTTCCACATTGAAGCGGCCCTGCTCCGGTACAAGGAAGCCGGGACAGCAGAGATCGAGAAAACGCCGGAGCCGATCAAGCAGATCGGACGCCCTAACCGCAAGGGGCAATTCCTCGCCGTATATACCAAGAGAGCGCAGCCGGACTTCAAGGGAACCCTGACCGGCGGCCGCAGCATCGTCTTTGAGGCCAAGAGCACCCGGCAGGATCGGATCAGCCAGAGCGCCGTCACTGAAGACCAACGCGAGCGGTTGGAGCACCACAACAGCCTCGGCGCCCTCGCCTTCGTAGTCGTCGCCATGGGCCTCGACAACGTCTACCGGGTACCGTGGGAGACGTGGCGCGACATGCGCGAGATCTACGGACACAAAAGCATGAACCGGGCAGAGCTGGAGCCCTTCCGCATCGACTGGCGGGACGGCATGATCCAGCTGCTCGACGGAATAGAACAAGGAGCAACACCATGAAAAAGATACCACCACTGATCAAAGCTCAGGACATAGACGACAAGATGGCGATCGAAGTCATTGAGAACGCGATCTTCAGCATGAGCATGAACGACAATTTAGACAACCAGACGCTCTGCCTGCTGGCAGCCATGAGACGAGGACGCGACGCCCTGCAGAGAGAGCAAGCCAGAAAGGAGCAGGGTCATGACTAAGAATAAACTCACCGACCTGAACGACCACCTCTTCGCGGAGCTGGAGCGCCTCGGCGACGAAGAACTGACCGGCGACGAGCTGAAGGAAGAGCTCGGCCGCGCCAAGGGGATCGCAGCGATCAGCTCGCAGGTGATCAAGAACGCCAACACCATGCTGTCGGCCGCCCGCTTCTTCGATGATCACATGAACGACGACATCAAGGTGGCGCAGCACCTTCTCGGAGACTCTTCGGGGGGGGTACAGAATAAATGACCGACGGCCGAAGAGTATGGACAGACGAAGAGCTGGCCTTCCTGAGAGAGTACGCGCCCGGACACTCGCGGCGTGAGATCTACGAGGAACTCGGCAGACGCTTCCCGGGCCACACCCACACCTTCGAGAACATGATCGCAGCCATGAAGAACCGCAAGATCAGATGCGGCAGGACGCGAAAACCGAAGCCAAAGGATCCGAAGTTTTACACCGAGGACGAGCTGGCCTTCCTGAGAGACTACGCACCCGGACACTCCCGGAAGGAGTGCCACGCAGAGTTCAACCGGCGCTTCCCGGATCGGCAGCGCAGCCTCGGCAGTATCGTGGCTTGCATGAAGAACCACGACTTCAAGACCGGGCGGGACGGTCACTTCCAGAAGGGCCGTAAGAGTGAAGCGTGGAACAAAGGCAAGAAAATGACACCGGAGCACCGGGCAAAGTGCGAGCACTCGTTCTTCGGAAGCGAGAACAAACCACCGAAGACCGAGCCGGTCGGCACCGAGAAGAAGCTCTCCGACGGCTATATCTGGGTGAAGATCGACGACCAGCCAAACGCCAAGAAGCAGGTCAACTGGAGACAGAAGCAGCGGCTCGTCTGGGAGCAGCACAACGGGCCGATCCCGGAGGGCATGTTCGTGACCTTCCTCGACGGGAACCGCGAGAACTTCGACCTCAGCAACCTCGCCCTGATCACAAGAGCGGAACACGCGAGGCTGAACCAGAGCGGGCTCAGGTCGGAGGATCCGGAGATCACGGCGGCAGCTCTGCAGGTCGCCAAGCTCACCACCAAGATCGGACAGCTGCAGAGGGACAGCAAGAAGAAAAACCAATGAAGAGGGACAAGATCCCCGGAAGGAGAACCGATGGAACTAATAGACAAGATCATCGCGATCGGAGCGCTGGCACTGTTCTCGCTGCCGTTTCTGGTGATCATCGGCGGGGCAGCCTATATGGTCTACTCACCGAAGTTCAACGACTACAACATGATCAGCGAGTGCTGGGACTGTAAACACAGGCACGAGCCATACTGCGCAGCCTGCTGGCGCTGCGAGTGGAACCCGCTCTACTGGGTGCACAAGCAGCCGATCTACATCGGGCCGGGCTATATATCAAGACATCGACTCGCGAGGAAATGGAGGAACGATATGCAACCAAACATCACACGCTGCCGCAGCTGCGGCGCCCCGATCATCTGGAGGACGACGAGCTCCGGCAAGTCAATGCCGTGCGACGCCTACCCGGTCAATATAGTGCCGAACCCGAAGAGCAAGAACAAGTACCTCGACCGCTCCGGCAAGATCATCGGAGGCGACATCACGGACGCAACCGGAGACCACACCGAGCTGGTGCACGTGCCTCACTGGGCGACCTGCGACAAGCCGGATCAATTCAGGAGGCGCTAAGAGTGGCAAGCAGGATAAGACTATATCGGCCCGAGCTTCATGAAGAGGCGACCTGCTCCACCTGCGGCAAGGTCTACGAGCGGCGCTGGATGGAAGAGTTCAACACAGGCCGGAGCAAGCAGCTGCTCTGCCCTGAGTGCTATCACAAGGCAACCATGGATATATACGCATCGCGCACCGAGAAGGTGGAGCGCATGAACAAGATCAACAAGAAATGACAAGGAGGAAGACATGGAACAAATGACCGGCACGTGCCTGTTCTGCGGCCAGACACGACTCGTAGAGGCTGAAGACCAGAACGAGGCGAACAGGATCGCATCCGAGAATTGCACGTGCGACAACAACCTCAAACGCGTGCGGCAGTGCTCGGACAATATCGAGAAGATCTGCGGCGAGACTGCGAAAGAGTTCGGCATGGACATCGTGACCGAAGAGGTGATCGACTCGCTGAAGGACACCGGGAAGCTCTGCGTGTTCGACTACCTGCAGAGCGCCACCTTCCGCCTGACCGACTCAACCATATCAATAAAACAAACAAAGGACGGCGTCTCTGTCTCGAGGAAGAAGGTCTCGGCCGTAAAGCTCGAAGCATAGACACCGAAGAACAAGGAGCAAGAACATGGCATACAAACCACTGGTCGTGTCCGCCATAGCAAAGGACACAGGCTGGCCGATAGACGGCCACAAGATCTACGTCGCGAAGTGGAGCTACGATCCGGACAGCTGGCACATTTACGGCTGGGAGGATCCAGAAGCCGAAGTCATGGCCAAGACGATCTGGCAGAGCCTCACCGAGGCAGGCATGCAGCTGCACGACAGCTGGGAGGACTTCAAGGCCGACTGGGACGCAGAGAAGCCGGTCACCGACATGGTACTGACATTCAAGGACGAACAGCTGGAGATCCTGAAGGTCGAGCAGGAAGAGGATCCGGACGAGGAAGTGCCGGGAGATCTTCCCTTCCCGGACGTAAAGGTCGAACCAAGGAAGCCGACAGACAAGGGCGGGATCCTGCTGCTGCCGATGAAGAAGAACCTCGGCGACGTAAGCGAGAGCCACCCGGACTGGAAGCTGATCAGCTGTCCGGAGTGCGGGGCTGAGTGCTACGAGTTCCCGGAAGCACACCGCCTGCAGCTGACGCAGGGCGTCAAGCTCATGTGTACAGAGTGCGGGATCAAGGCCGGACTCGTCAAAGCATACTCCCCGAAGAACATGCCACACCCGGACGGCAACCGCGCAAAGCGCAGGGCGGCCAAGAAGGCCAGAAGGAGGAAGTCATGAGCAGGATCGCGATCAGGAACATGGAAATGCCGGAGGGCTGCTTCTTCTGCCCTCTCATGGTAAAGGCGGACGACGACTTCTACAAGTGCGTCCTCGCTGGCTTCAAGTATCCTGTGGGCCATTACTACGAACACGCAGACAAGGAGCGCAACCCGCTCTGCCCTCTCGAATCGCTGCCGGATGAAGCGGCGCATGAAGAGGGACACCCAACAGACTGCCCTTGGAGGTGAAGACATGGAAGACGTAAACGCATATCTGATCGAGCGCTTCGGAATGACCGCAGAGGCTATCGCGAGAGTGATGAAAAACCACCAGAGGATCGTCAACTCAGAGGCCCGCGAGGTCATTGAGCATCTCGACTTCTACATGAACCCGACCGACTACGTGGACGAGGACGCCCTGCCGGAAAACTGGAACGAGAGCGGCGATGGTGACGGCTATCCTGAGCTCTACACCTATGCGGAGGATCTGTTCGGTGACGACGGCCCTGCCGTGTTCAAAAGACTGATCTCGCAGGGTACGACACACGGAGGCATGGGGAGCGCACTCGAAGCGCTGAGGCTGATCAAGGAGGCGCCGCCAAGACCTGAAGAGGGCGGCCTTCCCTTCCCGGAGGTGCAGCCATGAAACACTACAACTACACGAAGGAACTTGAAACCGTGCTCGGTCAGCTGAAGGAAGTGCAGCACACGAAGAAACACGAGAAGCTATATGCAAATGCTCCGGCGGATCACAAGCCGATCCTTCGGAAGGCCTACAAGGACGCGCTGAAGGTGGCACTCTTCAACCTGTCGATCGCGCTCGACACGTGGGTGATCGAGGGCTGCCAGATCGAGGAAGGCGACAAGCGCTGCGAGTTATGACAAGGAGGACGGCATGATCGGCAAAATCATCATAATCGGGATCGCACTCTTCTGCGCAGCTCTCGCCTACGCGTGCTGTCTGGTCGCGGCGGCAGCTGACAAGGAAGCCGAGATAATGCACCGGGAGTACATGAAGCGGAAGGAGAAGGACTCATGAAGTGGTCGAGGCCGGACAAGGCCTGCTGCCTTCAGTGCAAGGTCGGCGGAAACATTTACACAATCAGGGACAGTGTAGAGGGACTCTACCACCTCGAAGTCCGGCCGAATAAAAAGGCCAAGCGCCTGAAGTTCGACAGCTACCGCGACTTATACGTTCACATCGCTGGCAGCAATCCGCAGGAAGACTACGAGCACAAGATGTACGCGAAGCCCGGCCACGAGGTCACAGAGAAGGAAATCCGCAGCGAGATCGAGCTTTTATGGACACACGATCCCGGTGCAGGTGGCAACCTAAGATCATATACCAGAGACGGGCAGGATTACGCGGTGGACATGATAACAAAAGAGGTGTGGCCATACTGGCTCCCGCAGCGAATCAGTCCCCGCTTCTGCAAGGAACGCGAGTGCCGCGAGTGGGCTGATCTATATCTCGAAGAACGATACGGACAGATCAGCCTGTTCGACCTCAGCATATAAGGAGGCAAGACCATGAAGAGGGCGAAACAAAGGAACGTCTCGAAACCGAACTACATGCTCAGACTCGACCGGCGACAGTTCTTCCCTCGCCTGCCCCGAGTCCTGATCTACAAGTACGCACCCGGCGGAGTGCGCCCGGTGCTCGACACAATCTTTGAAGATAACAACAAGGAGGACAAGAAGATGGGATTCTTTGAAAGAATAGACGCAGAGCTCCAGAAGGATCTGATCACCTTCGTGGAAACTCAGGAAGCAAAGAGCGAACGCGGCGAGAAGTCCACACTCAGCGACGTGATCAGAGCGGACATCGTCAAGAAGATCATCGAGGACGACTGCAGGATCACCGGCAGCGCCACCGACCACAGCAAGAAGATCATGTGGGTGGAGTTCACATTCTACAGCAAGGAGGCAGAAGATGAAGAGGAACACGACCACGGAGAAGAAAGACAAAATAAACAAAGCGATCGCCATTGAGCTTGCGGCCGGCGTGGCCGTATGGCTCGCCCTGATCGCAGCCAAGGCCCTCGGCTTCTTGCCGGGCATAGACTGGAGCCTGACTGCCTGCGGCCTGATCTGGATCCCGGCAGCGGTCGTGCTGATAATCTTCCTGCTGGCTGAAGCAACAGAGCTGATCAGACGGCTGCGTGAAGCGGCTCGAAGGATCCACACAGCGCTGACACTGAAGGACGCCATGCACGGCATGACGCTGAACACCCTCGGCCCGATCTACGGCGTCGAACGTCAGTCGGGCGAGATCAACAGGCACTACGAGCAGCGGATCCTGTTCGCAGCAGCCACAAAGGACAAGCTCCACATGAAGAGGACGGCACCGATCCCTAAGCCTGCGACCGGCGACGCGCTCGACAAGGTCGCCAAGAAGTACGGCGTGAAGCGGAACGAAGGCGAGACCGACAAGCATCTGCAGGATCGAGTCCGCGCAGCGATCACCAAGAACATGAACGAACAGCTCGAAGGAGGCAAAGCATGAACTATAGAACCGACGCAGACTACAAGGCAGTGGCCGACACCGTGCCAGTGTTCTGCGCCCACGATAAGATTGTAGACATAAAGAAGCTGATCCCGAACCCCCGGAACCCGAACACGCACCCGGAGGATCAGATCGCCCTACTGGCTCAGATCATCCGGCAGACGGGCTGGAGGGCGCCGATCACGGTGAGCACCGCCTCCGGCTACGTCGTAAAGGGACACGGCCGCCTGCTGGCCGCCAAGTCCCTCGGCCTGAAGCGGGTGCCGGTAGACTATCAGAACTACGCCAGCGAGGCCGAAGAGTACGCCGACCTGTTGGCCGACAACCGGATCGCGGAGCTGGCAGAGATTGACCGCCAGCAACTCGCGGAGATCTTCGCGGAAGTAGACATGGACGACGTGCCGATCGAGCTCACCGGCTACACCGACGAGACACTCAGGGAGCTGACCGACGGACTGATCGACGCGATCAATGAAGAGGGGTATGAGGGCGACGACTGGTTCGAGAACCGGGAACGCTACGACAACGACGACCTCGACGAAGAGTCGGAAGAGTATCAAGAGTTCATCGAGAAGTTCGAGGCCAAGAGAACGACCGACGACTGCTACACCCCGGACATCGTATATGACGCCGTGGCCGACTGGGTGGCCAACGAATACAACCTCGACCGGAAGAACTTCGTCCGGCCATTCTACCCGGGCGGCGACTATCAGTCGTACAAGTACAAGAAGAACGCGATCGTCGTCGACAACCCGCCCTTCAGCATACTGAGCGAGATCCTCGCGTGGTACATGGAGAACGGGATTAAGTTCTTTCTCTTCGCACCCGCCCTGACGCTCTTCTCTTCGGCCAGCGCTGCAGCTGGCTGCGCCCTGCCGGTCGGCGTGGGCGTGACGTATGAGAACGGCGCCACGGTCAGCACATCATTCCTGACTAACCTCGAGGACAAGGATCTGCGGATCCGGACGGCTCCGACACTATACGCGGCCGTCAGGTACGCGAACGAAGAGAACCTCCGGGAGCAGCACAAGGAGCTCCCGAAGTACAGCTACCCGGACTGCGTACTCACCAGCGCAGCGGTGCAGAGGTACAGCAAGTACGGCGTCGACTTCCGGGTGAGCGTGAAGGAGTCCTGCCCGATCTCGGCGCTGGACGCACAAAAGGAATACGGCAAAGCGATCTACGGCAAAGGCTACCTGATCAGCGAGCGAGCGGCAGCGGAGCGAGCGGCAGCGGAGCGAGCGGCAGCGGAGCGAGCGGCAGCGCATAGATGGGAACTATCAGAGAGAGAACAAGATATAGTCCGGGGCCTTGGCATGCAATAAAAGCGCCGGGCGTTTAAGTAAGTTATTGACTAAGGAGGAAGCCATGCAGGAAATACAGACACGGCCAAGGGACACCGGCGAGATCAAAGCAAAGCTGAAGAGCTACGGGGATCTGCAGCGCCGGATCGACCTGCTGATCACGAGACTGGAAAACCTCATGGAAGAGATAGACACGCTGCCGACGGCCAACTTCTCGGGTATGCCGTCCGGCAGAGGACAGAAGAGACCAACCAAGGCCGAGCGCTACACTGAGAAGAAGGACGAGCTCGAGCAGAAGATCTCGAAGCTGACGAGACAAGAGCGGCACCTGCGGAAGGAACTCGAGGACATGATCAACCTGCTGGCTGATCCGGACGAGCAAGGCGTACTCGAGATGAGGTACATCGACACGCAGGGCTGGGAGCCGATCGCCTTCTCACTCTTCGGCATGCTCGACGAGTATGAGGACAACCCGGAGCGGTACATGAAGCGCACGTTCCGGGTGCACGGCGAGGCTCTGCAGCACCTCGCAGCAGTTTTTCCACCCGGAAGCACCACTTCCCTGCCATAAATCAGGCGAAACCCGCCACGAGCCAATATTCGGCGCTCTGGCGGGATTTTTTTATTTTTCGATAAATATATCGACAACCATTGAAAAAACGCGGCACAGGGCATTGTGTGGGGACAATTTAGGAGTGAATGGGAGCAAAAAGGAGTAAGTGAGGTTGAACAAGATCAGAAGCCCGGTTTATAGTGTAAACTGTCGGAAACGACCGCAGGACGACCAGCGGACGACCGACGGACAACCACAGACGCGCGGCACGCACTGAGCAGCCGGGCGTTTTTGTGTATGCGGAAGGAGGCGGCGCGGTGAGCAATCTATTCTATGCCGGTGCGGCTCGACGCACGAGCGGCGGATTTAACGTCGCCCTGAAGGACGCAGACAAGCTGCTGCGCCAGCTCCAGAAACTGGAGAGCGGAGGCGAGACTGCGATCAAGCGAACCGTGTCGGACTTCACAAGCCGAGCACCAGCGTGGGTATCGAAAGGGATCCGCCAGTGGTACGGCGTGGACGGTGGAGCAATTAAGGAAGCGGGCCCGCGAGTGAAGCGGGGCGCGACGCAGATCAAAGTGAGCGGCGTGTCTGTTGACGGTGCCTCCCTCGAGTATAAAGGAAGAACCCTCACCCCCTCCCATTTTAACCAGTCCCCCAAGGCACGTCCGGCGGGACAGCAGAGCAGAGCGATCCGCGTGCCGGGCCAAGCGATCAACACTGCGAGCGGCAACGAGGTGGCAACGATCAGACCACCGAAGAAGTACAACGTGAAAGCGACGATCATCAAAGGCAGCCGCGTTTCACTCGGGCCGGGCACGTTCATCGCGAGCGGCAACGGTGGCAGTACTCTTCCGTTCCAGCGCAAGAGTGAAAGCAGTCGCATGCCGATCGAAGCAGTCCGGACATTGTCGGTGCCGCAGATGATCAGCGGCCGAGCACAAGAGACGATCGAAGAACTGGTGGCGGAGAAGCTGAGCAAAAGGTTCGAGCACCACGTCGCACAGATTATGAAGTAGCACAAGCAAAGCGATCGATCTTTGCTGACAGCTGCAGAAAAAAAACGCAACGACGCGCGAAGGCAATAACTGTTTTTTGCCACTCCACCCCATCGAAAATTTATTTTTGCGCGGGCCGAAGGTACTGTCAGCGCTAAAAAATGCCTGCGGTGCTGGCGAG
>JAFUXZ010000134.1 GCA_017470795.1 Paludibacteraceae bacterium | reverse complement strand
CCTGATTAAACGCATCGTCGAGATCTCACGCATGCCACAGTTCCTCGGTAAGATTATTTTCCTGGAAAATTATGACATGCGTCTCGCAAAGCGATTGATTTCGGGTGTGGACATTTGGCTTAACACACCGACGCGTCCACTTGAAGCATCAGGAACGAGCGGCGAAAAGGCACAGATGAACGGAGTTCTGAACTTTTCCGTATTGGACGGATGGTGGTGCGAGGGATATGTAAAAGGAGCCGGATGGGCACTGACGGAGAAGCGTACTTACGAAAATCAGAATTATCAAGACCAACTTGATGCGGCTACAATCTATTCAATGTTGGAGAACGAAATCATACCGTTGTATTATGCCAAGAACTCGCGAGGCTATTCACCGGAGTGGATTCAATACATCAAGAACTCTATCTCAAAAATTACACCGCGATTCACAACAAAGCGCATGATGGACGACTATTTCGATCGTTTCTACAATAAAGAAGCCAAGAGGTCGGCATTACTCACTGCAGGCAACTATGAGAAAGCCAAAGAAATCGCTGCGTGGAAAGAAAACATGGCTGCCCATTGGGATGAAATAGAGGTGTCGTCTGTCACTATTCCTGATGAATTCATAAAGAGTCCTCAAGTCGGCAAGAGTTATAAATTTACCGTAGACATAGATATACATAACCTGAATGACAAAGGCATTGGTATCGAACTTGTTGCCATCAAGCCAGATGAATACAACACAGACCAGCTCTATCGTGTCAGTGAAATGAAACTTGTCAACACCGATGGTACACACATGACCTTCAATTTAGACTATCAGCTGAATTATGCTGGTGCATTCAAATATGCATTCCGCATGTTCCCCAAAAATGATTTACTTGCCCATCGGCAAGACTTGTGTTTCGTTCGATGGTTCTAAGCAGTTGACATCTATGTGAGACGAAAGAAAGAATCTTGAATACATATTGTAAAAGCTTGTAAAAGCCGGTACATGCATTTGTATCGGCTTTTTGTTTAATCAAGGATATATAATGTTTATGCATCCAATAGATCAATCAAGCCTGACGCAATGCAAATTTACCTAACTATTTTTTAATCAAAGAAAAAATACTATCTTTGCAGCCTATTTCCGAATAGTAGAAGCGCATGGCTTTTCATGCCACAGAAATATAAACAACAAAACAAAACAATTTTATCTAATTATGACAAAAGCTGAAATTGTAAGCGAAATTGCAAAAGCCACTGGGCAAGAGAAAGTTGCCGTGTTGGCTATTGTAGAAGCCTTCATGGAGTCAGTCAAGAATTCACTTGCCAAAGGAGAAAACGTATATTTGCGCGGATTTGGAAGTTTTGTAGTTAAAGAACGTGCAGAAAAAACCGCTCGCAATATCTCAAAAAATACGACAATCATCATTCCTGCACATAAGATACCGGCATTTAAGCCGGCTAAGACCTTCATGGGAGATATCAAATAATAAACAACCTAATAAATCACACTACTATGCCAAGCGGTAAAAAAAGAAAGCGTCATAAAATGTCGACGCACAAACGTAAAAAGCGTTTGCGCAAAGACAGGCACAAGAAGAAATAAGTAAAGTGCTTCGTCAACGGAAGAATTCTGATGTACCACAAGGGCGCATCTAGATAATCTTCCCAACAATCCACAGAGAAAACAACTTGGCGGCACAATCGTGTAATCAAGCATGTTTTCTCTTTTTATAAACATTCTTTGAAATATGAAAAGCGAACTCGTTGTAGACGTACAAAAGCATGAAATAACGATTGCGCTTCTTGAAGATGGACGGCTTGCAGAACTGAATAAGGAAAAACGCGAGCAAACCTACTCCGTAGGGAACATCTACTATGGACGAGTCAAAAAAATCATGCCAGGACTCAACGCCGCATTTGTTGACGTTGGTTATCAGAAGGAAGCTTTTCTACATTATCTCGATTTAGGCACAAGATTCAACACGCAGAATCATTACGTCAAGCAAGTTATCAGCAATAGGAAACGTCTGCCCCATATTGAACAAAACGGATCAAAAAACGATTTACCTAAAGATGGACAACTGTCAGACGTTTTGAAAGTCGGACAGCAAATATTGGTTCAGATAGTAAAAGAACCAATCTCAACTAAAGGCCCACGGCTGACTGCAGAAATTTCACTTGCCGGAAGATATATGGTTCTGATTCCCATGTCAGATCAGATTAGCATATCTAGCAAAATCAAAAAGACAAGTGAGCGTACACGCCTTCATAATCTCATGGAGGCTATTAAGCCTAAAGGCTATGGAGTGATTGTCAGGACGGTAGCTTTGGGTAAGCAGGCTGCTGAATTGGACGCTGAGCTCAAAACGTTAATCAGACGTTGGGAAGATGCAATGCGTATACTACAAAAGGCAGAGGCACCTGCACTCATCAGCGAAGAGCATAGTCGGACAATAGCACTACTAAGAGATATCTTTAATCCCTCATTCGATCATATATACGTAAATGATCAGGGAGCGTATGAAGATATTAGGCAATATGTTTCACTTATAGCGCAGGGCAAAGAGGAAATCGTTGAGTTGTATAAAGGAGAGCTTCCTATATTAGATAAATATGGAGTAACTCGACAGATGAAAGTCGGAATGGGGCGCACTGTCAGTTATAAAAAGGGAGCATATCTGATTATTGAACACACGGAAGCCTTACACGTCATTGACGTAAACAGTGGAAATCGCACATGGGCAGAAGGCAACCAAGATGAAAATGCATATGAGGTCAACTTGGCAGCTGCTGATGAAATTGCACATCAACTCCGATTGCGTGATATGGGAGGCATTATCGTTGTTGATTTTATAGACATGCACCAAGCCGAACATCGCGAGGGATTATACACGCATATGCGTGAGGTGATGGCCAATGATAGGGCCAAACACAATATCCTTCCACTAAGCAAGTTTGGTCTCATGCAAATCACACGACAACGTGTACGTCCCGTAGTGGAAATGAATGTTTCTGAGAAATGTCCGACTTGTATGGGGAGTGGAAAAATACAGACCTCCCTACTCTTACAAGACGATATCGAAGAGAAAATCTCATATTTACGCAAAGTAACAGGACAAAGCGTAATTGTGCATGTGAATCCATATGTATATGCCTATATTAAGCAAGGATGGCCTAATAGTATAAAATCAAGGTGGAGACGAAAATACAAGAAAATCAAAATCATCCCTTCGGAGATATTGGGATTCTTGGAGTATCATTTCTACGATGAATGGGGGAATGGGCTAGATACCATGCTTTATGAGACAGGAAGTCAGGAAACTGTAGACAAGAGCCTTAAAATCGAAGATTTGAATGTAGAATAGTACCCTTATGCTACAAGACTGGTGCAGTATAAGGTGGTTTGAAACAAAGCCTAAGAGGCAGAAATTAAGCATGCAGGAGATAACGTATATATCTCCTGCATGTTGTTAGTTTCGATTCTCAGTCCAAGATTTTCCTCTTCTCTCAGTATTTTTGTTATGTAAATAGAAGAACTTGTCATTCCTGATAAAATGGCAACTAAACAGACAACATAATATAAATGGGATACCATTGTATTATCAATGGGATTCTACTATTTTCTTCATACAATTAATGCCTATGTTCTTAGTAATTAAATGCAAAATAGAAAGGATCTTTGCATTTGCAATTATCTTCATGTCAATAGCATTAACATCCTGTTCGTTGAAGGAGACGTCTGCACAAGTAGATAACCTTAAAAGGGAGTACCGTGATTCTATTGCAACTCTGAAAAGCCAATTGGAGCAGGCCAATGCTCAAATTGAAATCTTAAGATATCCTGCAAACCAACGATTAAACAGGGTCTTACACTTGATTGATTTACAAGATTTAGATGCAGCATTATCCGAGATATCTCAACTGAAGTCTGTCTTTCCAAATTCAAGCGAAGCTTTGGCTTCTGACGAACTAATAGCCAAAATTAACAAATTGCAGGAAGCACAAAGATTGGAGGAAGAACGGGTGAAAGCACTTGGCTACAAGGCTATTCCCGAGACGACTACGATAGAGATTGACTATAATACAGTCGTTTTGAGTTCCATCAAAGTAAGTAAGCGTTTCATTTTTGATGCATATGGTGATAGATGGTTTTATAGAGATGCAGACCGAGACTCCAAATACATAACAATGCAGATGTCTGTGACCTCCACCGAGCATAATCCAAATCTTCCACAGTTAGCGGCCTATAGCATCAAAGGAGAAGAGATGAGACTGATTGGAGAATTTGATACAGAATATGCCCGATGGGAAGATTATGGAACTTACCTCGGGAATTATCATGATTCATCAAATGATTTTTCAAAGGTCAGTACTGTGAAATTTAAGTTGGGACTTCAAGTGAGTGACGAAGAACTCTCTAAACCATACGCCATAGTATTAATGAAGAAGAATGTCTTGACATCACATTATGATCGTTTTGCAACTCCACCCCAATCGTATATAGGTTCTGCTGATTATCCCACGACCTTATCAATCGACGATTTCAAAAGCGAATACGCCATAGTCAAGAGATATAATCTAAAGTAATTGGAACTAATTTCCCACTTACATCAACCTTTCTACAATAGATGACGAACAGAGCTTACAGAGCATAGCAATTACCTCCTATGACCTATTTATTGGTAAAATAGTTGAAGGTAATATCAAAACTGGCAGGTATGTTTCTCTCTTTGTACCAGATTCATAGAAGTTGAGTGTTCATTATCTGTTCTACCTGTACTATGACTGGTCGCATGATCCTTGATGTAGCAGCGAGAGGAGTTGTTGTGTTAGAGCCTCATTTGAATAG
The DNA here is from genome assembly GCA_017470795.1 of Paludibacteraceae bacterium. Taxonomy (GTDB): domain Bacteria; phylum Bacteroidota; class Bacteroidia; order Bacteroidales; family Paludibacteraceae; genus RGIG4928. The sequence continues at coordinate 6,889 of JAFUXZ010000134.1, read as the reverse complement.
CTCTTCAGTATATTCGTCCGACTATGAGATTCCGCTTTGGTGAAGGGCTTTTTCATCAGCTGTGCAATCGTCTGAACCTGTTCTTCAATCGTATTGGCCTGATGGCATAGAGCATCCATGCCCGTACCGCAGAGCATCTGACGATTGGCCACGATATGCCGTCCTTGCCGCATCGTATTGAGCAGTTTTAACTTGATGCCCGTACTTTGAAAGGTCAGTAGCAAGTTTATGTGTGCATTTCTGATAAGATGTTCCATCTCGCTTTGCTCTGGACTCTTAACGAGTTGCACATTATCCTGTTTATCTATCAGCCGGCATAGTTTGTCCCTTGGATTTAAGCCTGCAATAACAAACCGCACATCAGGGAGCAACGGTGCAATTTCACAACAAACATACTGGGCCGCCTGTTCATTTTCCGGCACCATCAAATTACCATGATAGAGCACATAATCTCCTGTCCCAAGCATAGGTTCCTCATCTATCTCCTCATGAAAGCTTGGAATAAAAAAGCAGGGAACATTCGCATAATGCTGCTTAAAATACGCATCATCGGCCAATGATACAACAGCCAGTGCCTGTGCGTGACGAATCTGCGGTTCAAACCATTTGTTTTTTATCGCCTCAATCCGATAGTATATTTTTCGCATCAGGTCATACTCGGCCCTTGCCAATCCATTGTAGTAGTCATGTTCTACATTGCTTTCGCGATACACTTTCAGGCGGTTTGCCAATCGCTTGTCGCTTAACGAGTGACAAACGGCCAATGTTTCATACAGAATGGGGTCATCATCTTTCAACAGGTTTTGTATCAAGTCCTCGCTACGTCGGCTCATCACGCTGAAGGGCTTGATTGCAAACTGATTTCTGACCCTCATGTCGCGCTCATAGTAGTAGACTTCACGACACAGTTCTCTCAATATCGGGTGTGGCTTGCGCGTGTTCTTGTGGAAGCAGTGCAACGTGATGTCTACACCGGCATTTCTCAGTGCCATGATAGAATAGAAGACATCTATTGCTCCCCCATAATTGGCCGGATAGGGTATTTCAAAAGCGATTATGTGAACATGCATATATGGGCGTCTTTCGTCTTTTGGGTATTTATATTCTTCTGTGTTGGCGCAATACATTGCGAAGCAAAGCGTCTAATTGTTCCGCGCCAATTCTTCGCGTCAGCAGTGAGCGCCATGTCTGATTCGTCGGGTTGTGTGTATAGCCGTTTCTCATCCATTCCGCATAGGTCTGCCTGACAAAGTGCTCAATGTCTTCAACCGTTGATGCTGCCATGCCAGCACCTGTCTGCTGAATCAACTGCGCCATATCCCCCATGTCGTTTCTGATACATAGCACCGGCTTCTCCACTCCAATGGCCTCATATAGTTTGGTCGTCAGTACGCCACGCACTTCCGGACTTGTCAATACCAATACTAACGATGCTTCATTCAGTATGCGAGGCATGCAGATGTAAGGTTGATGAGCATAGATGTTGCAGCATGACACAATGCGTTCGGACCGATGTGTCAGTACCTGCTCCAACACCAGACGGCTCACATCATCCACATACCAGTCGCATGAGATATGATTCAACATATCATTGTCCAGCCGCTCAAGTGCGTCAAGAAGCATGTCCGGGCGTTGATATACTCCCTGATAATATGCCGATTTCAGTCTGCCTGCAAAAACAATCCGAAACCGATCCACCTTGACCGGTTGCGGCATGAACATTTGCTCGTCATACCCATTATATATCAGATGAGTATTGGGATTCACGCGCTTCAACTGCTCCTGATGAAATGGCGAAACTGTCGTCACTAAAGCCGCTTCTTTCAGTATTCGATTGCGGCGCAGTCTGTTGAGCCACTTAAGCCTCACACAGTTATAAATCTTCCGACGGACAGTGTCTCGGGGGATTTGCTCCACGATGTCGCGCAGATCCACCACTAACGGAACTCCTAACGAACGCGCGATCCATCGTGCTGCAGGCAATGGAAACAGATAATAACTGAAACACACCACAGCATCAAACTGTCGTCCCTCAATCACGTCCGTCAGCCTGCGCCTGAACCAACGGTCTTTCGTCAGGAACAGCTGATTGCCCAGCAGATTTAACAGCCGCAACCCCGGCCGTTCTCTACCCTCTTGTCGAAGGCGTATGACCTCCACATCATCAGCAGCAACTGACGAGATTGTTGCTGCCGTCTGCTCCGTCACTACAGTCACCTCCCAACGCGGCTGCAACAAGCGGCACATATAGGCTACCCTCGGAGCGAATGCCGGTGGAAACAAATCTGTTATGACGAGTAACCGATTCAAATTTTATTCTTCTGCGAGGTTGTAAATCATCACATCATGCATCATTCAGCCTCATGATGGACAAAGATACAATTATTTTGCAGGATTCTGTTTTCAGACATTCTCCTCCTGATACAGAAAGAACTTCACCTCACAGATGAAATCAACCCACCGGAGTTTCTTCACAAAATCCGATGGGTTGAATTATTTTATCGGGTTGTCCGATTCTGAAGCACGAACTTACTTGGCAAATCGGGCATCCAGAATCTGCAGCATATCCCGAGTCATTGCCTGCAGGTCATATTGGGGCTTGAAGTCCCATTCTGCACGGGCGCAACTGTCATCCATCCAGTTTGGCCATGACTCAGCTATCGACTGCTTGACAGGCTCAACTTCATAGACCATCTTGAAGTCAGGCTTGACCTTGCATATCTCTGCATAGATTTCCTCCGGTGCAAAGTGCATAGCGGTAACGTTGAAGGAGTTTCGGTGTATCAGGCGTGACGGGTCGGCCTCCATCAACTGCACAGCAGCATGCAATGCATCAGGCATGTACATCATGTCAAGCAATGTGCCGGGTTTCAGCGGACAGGTGAATTGTTCACCGCGCGCTGCCGCATAATAAATATCGACGGCGTAGTCCGTCGTGCCGCCACCGGGCAGGGTTACATTTGAGATCAGTCCCGGGAAGCGCACCGAGCGTGTGTCAACCTGGAAGCGCTTGTAATAATAATCGCTCAACAACTCGCCAGTCACCTTGGTCACTCCGTAGATTGTCTGTGGGCGTTGGATGGTATCCTGTGGTGTTCCGTCAAGGGGTGTTGTCGGGCCAAAAGCACCGATGCTGCTTGGAGTAAACACAGCACAATGATACTCACGGGCCACTTCAAGACAGTTCACCAAAGCTCCGATGCCGATATTCCATCCCAGCATGGGGTTCATCTCCGCCTTGGCCGACAGGATGGCTACGAGGTTGAAAATCGCATCGATTTGATAACGCTTAACGATGTCTGCCACCTGTGCTGCCTGCGTAGCATCGCACTGCTCCACCGGTCCACCCTGCATGATGGCGTCAATCATCGGGAGCCGCACGTCGGCTGCCACTACGTTATTGCCTCCATAGATGGAGCGCAGATAGGTTGTAAGTTCGGATCCGATTTGTCCGCCGGCTCCAAGTACAAGTATTTTCTTCATCTTTCTTCAGTGATCGTTTTACTTGTTCAACACTTTGCGGAATGCGTCTACACAACGGTCAAGTTGTTCGCGGGTGTGTGCCGCACTGACTTGAACGCGGATACGCGCTTGTCCTTTCGGTACGACTGGATAGTAGAAGCCCGTCACGTATATGCCTTCGTCAGCCAGTTTGGCTGCCACTTCCTGCGACAGTTTGGCGTCGTAGAGCATCACGGCGCAGATGGCCGACTGGGTGGGCTTGATGTCGAAGCCCGCTTCGGTCATGCGGCCGACGAAGTACTTCGTGTTCTCATGCAGCCGATCCTGCAGGCTGTTGTCGCGTTCGAGCAGTTCGATGGTTTTCAGACCGGCAGCGGCAATCATAGGCGGGATTGAGTTGGAGAAGAGATACGGACGTGAGCGCTGACGCAGCATGTCGATAATCTCTTTCTTGCCGGTGGTAAATCCGCCTACGGCTCCGCCAAAGGCCTTGCCGAGTGTTCCTGTAATAATCTCAATCTTGCCGCGCAGGTTAAACTGCTCCGTCACGCCATGACCGGTATGTCCGACAACGCCGGCAGAGTGGCTTTCGTCGACCATCACCATGGCGTCGTATTTCTGTGCAAGTTCGTATATCTTGTCCAGAGGGCAGACGTTGCCGTCCATAGAGAAGACGCCGTCTGTCGCTATCAGGCGGAAACGCTGGGCCTGTGCCTTTTTGAGTTGCTCTTCAAGGTCGGCCATGTCGGCGTTCTGATAGCGATAGCGTACTGCCTTGCAGAGGCGGACGCCATCAATGATGCTTGCGTGGTTGAGTGAATCTGAGATAATGGCATCCTGCTCTGTCAGCAGTGGCTCGAACACTCCTCCATTGGCATCGAAGCAAGCAGCATACAGGATGGCGTCTTCCGTGCCGAAAAAGTGGGCTATGGCCTGCTCCAGCCGTTTGTGTATATCGCCGGTGCCGCATATGAAGCGCACGGACGACATGCCGTAGCCACGTTCATCCATAGCCTGCTTGGCGGCCTGAATGAGTTCTTTATTGTCAGCCAGTCCGAGATAGTTGTTGGCGCAGAAGTTAATCACGGGGGTCCCGTCTTGCAACTTGATGGCACTGGACTGTGGAGATGCGATGATGCGCTCGTTCTTGTACAATCCGGCTTCACGAATATCATTGAGTTCGGTGGTCAGATGTTGTTGAAATTTTGTGTACATGGTGTGATGTTTAAGATGGTTTATGAGTTGTTTGTTCGTTGTTTCTCCTGTCTTTTGGTTTTCGCAGCATGCTGCTTGTCTACAGATTTGTCCTTAGGCGTTGTATCCCTATGAGCTGGTCGTAGCGTTCGCCTTGCGGACGGTAGTACAGATAGGCGGTGTATTCGTTCTCTGTTTGCCAGTAGCTCCCCTCCGTGCGTTGGGTGGTGGCTGCTTTTCGGCCTTTCTGCTGCAGCCAGAGTTGATAGTTGTAGCCTCCCTGTTTGAGGAGTTTTGTAAAGACGTACCCACCCTCTTTGGCCTTGTATTGCATCATATTCTCGGCTGATAGTGTATTGAAGCACAAATCGCCCCCGATATAGAGGCGGCTGTCAAGCCAGGGGGTCTTAGTCGGCACGAACCAGTGTACCCAGATGTAGTCAGCCTCTGTGTCAACATCGTAGTGAACGCGTTCGGCATTGATCACATAGCGGCCGTCTACGTCGTAGTCGGTCTGATAGGACCGGCCTGTGTTCAGCAGGCAGGGCTCAAGGTAGGCATGATAGGCAGCACCGTCATATTCGATATGCTCCACTCCCACGCCATACAGATAGGTTGACGCAATGTCAAAACGCCTGTATTCGTTGCCCCCTTCAAAAATCAGTTGACGGTTGTTCTTGTATTGCAGCAGACGTGGGGTTATGTAGTTGGGCTGACGAAGGCTGACGCGGTTGTCCAGCCGTCCGTTCTGTTCAACGACAAGCTGCATCTCTGTGGTTACATCATGCGGCATCAGGCCGTTCAGCATAATGTCAATATCAAGCTGCTGATAGCGTCCGGAGAGCTCAATGTCTGTATTGGCGCGTGCGTCCATGCGTATCTCGACCTGCGGCATGACAACACACAGACAGACCTGAGCCACGACCAGCTCCGGATCATTGTCTTCAAAGATCTGGACTACATAGTTGCCCGAAACGCGGAAATCGACATCTTCATTGGGCAACTTCAGCCAATAGTGCGTATAGGGCTGCGTAGTGGCCAGTGAGGTCTGATAGTCCGTAATGTCGTTCAGCGGCATCCCTTGCTGATATTCGTGCTGTTGCAAATCCGACGGGGTCCAGTCGGCATTGCAGTGCACCAGTCGATAGGAGTAGTTCCTGACATCATGTGACATCTGATCAAACGAGATCATCACCTGCTCCGTACCCCCCAGCATCAGAAATGGCCGCTCCACCATGCGTTCAGAGTCGGCATAACTCAGGCGCAGGGTCTGTACGTCGGCAGCAAGGACAGCCGTCTGCATCGGCGTGCTCCACGAACGGACGGCATACAGCAGCAACATCAGGACAAGCAGGCAACGGTTCATCTTATCTGACTTCTAATGCACGGCAAATATATAAAAAGAAATTTATCTGTGTACCGCCGGTATGCTTTTTATGACCTGCCTGAACGCGCCTGTTTCCGCCCCTTTCAGAACACTGCGAAATCATCATTCTTCCGTTGTGCTTACATTTTTCTATCAGAAAGTAGCCGGAGGGCTTTTTTCATACAAGAAAAGTCTGTACTTTTGCGAGCTACTTTGCATTCATACCAATGAAGAACTTGATTCTCATCATATCCACTCTGTTTTTGGTGTCCTGCCACCATCCGGAGCAGACCTCCATTCAGAGCGGCACGCGCACTGTCCGTCAGGATTCAAAAATCGTCAGTCGTACTGACTCGCTGGTCAGCCGGACCGACGGACAGGAACAGAAGACTGAACTCTTAATCCTTTTCTACGAGTCAGCACATCGGGCTGACATTCATCGGGCTATCCGCAATATGGGCGGAGTCGTGATTTACGACTACCCGAATCTCAACGGAATGGCCGTGCAGGCTCCGCACAACTGCAGCATACAGCAGTCGCTGGAACTGCTGTCGGGTATTGACGGTGTACTGATGGCAAAGCAAGACATGGCAGGCCATGTAGACTGAGTTCATACAACGGCATCAGACGCACACACATGTGACGCATCGCCCAAGCCGCCGGCTCCGCGATGCGTCACGCTTTTTGTGTCCATGAAGACCGCGGATTCAGGCGCACACAAATCATCAGGCCGTCCGTGGCCGACAGCAGCAGACCATCGGCCACGCTTCCGGCTCTGCACATCCAACAGGGGATGACATCAGGGAAGCATCACCCCTGACCAACGCCCCGGGCGGCGGAATCACAAAAGCCGTATGCAGGTCTGAT
>JAFUXZ010000016.1 GCA_017470795.1 Paludibacteraceae bacterium | reverse complement strand
GTCCCTAAAACCAAAAGACGGCTGTGCACTGACAGCTGCCGGTCGAAGCAGACACAACAGATATAACATGAAGAAAAAAAACCTATTCACAGTCGTGCTGTGCGCACTGATGCTCATGGCATGCAGCAAGAAAGAGCAGGCGTTGACCATCGTCGTGACGAACGACCTGGACTTTACGCGCATGAACGAGATGGTCGAATTGCCTGTTGAGCAACTCGGACAGGACGTCGAGGGCTACATCCTGACAGACGCGTCGGGTGAGCAGATAGATTATCAGATTGTCGAACAGGGAGAACAGGGTGCGCCCACGCTGATTTTTCTGGCAACCGTACCCGCCAACGGAAGTATCGAGCTGACATGGCGCAAGGCCGCATCTGACGAAGAAGTGAAGCAGCCCGTGCAGCGGGTGTATGCACGCTATGTACCGGAGCGCATGGACGACTTCGCATGGGAGAACGACCGGGCTGCATATCGCATGTATGGACCTGCACTGGCTGATGAGAATCCGTCAAACGGCGTGGACCTGTGGCTCAAGGGAACCGACTCGCTGATCATCGACAAGTTCTACGCCGAAGCACAGACCGACGAGCTGTTCTATCATCGCCTGCATGACATCGGACTGGACTGCTACAAGGTCGGCGACAAGCTCGGATGTGGCGGCATAGCCCCCCTCTACGACGGAAAACTCTGGGTGAACGGCCATTATGACCGCTGGCAACTCATCGAACAGGGACCTTTGCGCACGATTTTCGCCCTCGAATATGACAATATCGGCATGGCCGGCCGGACATTCAAGGAGCGGATTGTGATTACGGTCGATGCTGGCTCGATTGTCAACAAGGCCGAAGTGACCTACGAAGGTGACGACGTTCCTGACATGCGTGTCGCCGGAGGCATCTATCTGCACGACTCGATAGACAACATTATGCTCAACCCTGCGGAAGGCTGGATTGCGTATGCCGAGGATGGCATCACACAAACGCCCGATCCCGTTCCGGCAGGACGCTACTTCACCGCCGTCATCATGCCTCAGGGCGATCAGGTAGAACAGCTGCAGAATACGGAGGTCATCTCACGTCCTTATCAGGTAGGGGAGACTTTCACCTACTACTTCGGCGGCGGATGGAACCGTATGGTGGCTGCAGGCGATCAGGTATGGTCTGAACTGGTCAGCCAGAAAGCCCGCGCCATTGCGTCACCCCTCAAGGCAGGCGTCAGATAAAAAGCATCGAACAGCAAGGACCGGAGGCATCAAGCCCCGGGCGGTTCAGCCTCCGGTCCAATCAACCAACAACTTGTCAACAGCCGTACTATGGACATACAGCAGATTCGGCAAGACTTCCCGATATTGACAGAGCGGGTGTACAACCATCCGCTGGTCTACCTGGACAATGCAGCCACGACGCAGAAGCCGCAGTGCGTGATAGATCGGATTGTAGCCGCCTACACACACTGCAATGCCAACATACACCGCGGTGTGCACTACATGAGTTTGCGGGCCACAGAGTATCACGAGCAGGCCCGCCAGACGGTGGCTGACTTCATATCCGCAGCTTCGCCCGAAGACATCGTCTTCACAAGAGGGACAACCGAAGCCATCAATCTGGCCGCTTTCAGCTATGGAGAGCAATTCGTACACGAAGGCGATGAGATCATCGTCAGCCAGGCCGAACATCATTCCAACTTCGTGCCATGGCAGATGTTGTGCGAGCGAAAGCATGCCGTGCTGCGTGTCATTCCGCTGCTGGACAACGGACACCTTGACATGCAGGCCTTCAGCCGGATGCTGTGCGACAGGACGCGCCTTGTCGCCGTGGCACACGTAAGTAATGTCACGGGCATCATCAATCCTGTCGACGAGATTATCCGCATGGCCCATGAACGCGGCATCCACGTATTGATTGACGGCGCACAGTCTGCGCCACATCTCCCCATCGACGTGCAGCGCATGGACTGTGACTTCTTTGCTTTCTCGGCACATAAGCTCTACGGCCCTGCTGGAGTGGGCGTTTTGTACGGAAGGCACGACCTGCTCGATCAGATGCCTCCATATCAAGGCGGAGGAGAGATGATAAAAACGGTGACCATCAATCGTACCACCTACAATGAACTGCCCTATAAGTTTGAGGCCGGGACTCCCGACTACGTAGGTTCGACAGCCCTGGCCGAGGCCATCAGGTACATACGGCAGATTGGCTGGGAGCAGATAGAGCAGCACGAAGCCGGCCTGGTGCGCTATGCAGAGCAACGCATCAGGGAGATTGACGGCGTGCGGGTGATTGGGGAGACAGACCACCGGATTGGTGTCATCTCCTTTGTCGTCGAGGGAACACATCCCTATGATGTTGGCGAACTGCTTGATAAACTGGGATTTGCCGTCCGTACAGGGCACCACTGTGCACAGCCGCTGATTGACCGTTATGCGCTGCCCGGGACGGTCAGAATCTCTTTCGGCATATACAACACGCATGACGAGATTGATGCTTTCGCAGCGGCCTTGAAGCGCGTTGTATCCATGCTCAGATAGTGCGCCGACAGATTGGACAAGACAAACAGACAGCGTATGGACAGTAACAAGGAAATATACCGGCAGTTGTGTGATGTGGAGACGGAAATCCCGTTGTTCATGCAGTACTGGTGGATGCAGGCCGTATGTGCCGGTAAGGAATGGGACGTCTTGTTGACGCACGATGCCGACGGACGCGTGATAGGTGCGCTGCCCTATCTGTACAGTCGTCGGCTCGGAATGAAATACGTGCTCATGCCGCAGCAGACTCAGATTGGCGGACTGTGGATACCGCGCCGATTGTGGGATGATCGGGTAGTGGTGCGGAATATATGTAACGACATTGCCCGTCAGATAGATGATCTGCATCTTTCATACTACTATCAGCAGTATCCGCTTGCATCGCCGGCGGGCGAGGTGATGCGTGTGTTTGGCTTCAAGGCTAAGGAGCGCGTCACATATCGCATTGACGATATCAGCAACCTTGACAGGGTGACAGATGCCTTTTCTAACAACAAACGCCGGCAAATCGCCAAAGCGTCAGACTCAACGGTTGACTTGTCCATGTCGGCCGACGAGTTCTACACGTTTCATACAAACAGCCTTGCCGAGCACAAGAAGAAGATCAGCTACAGTCATGACTTCTTTATGAGGCTCTACGCCGTCGCTGCCGAGCGTCATCAGGGACAGATTGTGGCCGTACGGAGCAGCGACGGCTATGTACAGGCTGCTGCCTTCATCGTTTGGGACGCTGCCTCGGCCTATTATCTGATTCCGTGCTACGCCCCGGTCTACAAGGACTCGGGTGCTTCGGCCCGCCTCGTATTGGAGTGTATTAAGTTCGTGCAGGACAAGACGCAGGCTTTCGACTTTGAGGGGAGCATGCACCGGGGCACAGCCAATCACTATCGCCAGTTTGGCAGCCTGCAGACGCTCTATTACGGCGTGCAGCGCGTCTATCGCCCCATCTTCCGCCTGGCTCTGTTCGTCAATCGCTTCCGGCATTGAGATATGCTGAACGACTTCGTGACATCGTGCATTCGGTCAGAACTGCCCTTCACGCCTAATGACGAGCAGGCCGAGCTGCTGCAGCTCTTGGGGTCGTTTCTGGTCTCGACTGACGATCGGCGTCTGTTCCTGCTGAAGGGTTATGCCGGTACGGGCAAGACGAGCATCGTGAGCGGCATGGTGCGTGCGATGTCGCGACTGGGGCAGAAGACGCTCTTACTCGCTCCGACAGGTCGGGCCGCAAAGGTGCTGACGTCGTATGCCCATCGGCCTGCATACACCATTCATAAGAAACTCTACCGACAGCGTACGGTGCTCTCACCCGATTTCTCCATAGCCCCCAATCTGCTTAAGGACACGCTTTTCATTGTTGATGAGGCATCCATGATCTCCAACCAGCCTTATGACAATGCTGCTTTCGGGACGGGATTGCTTCTGGACGATCTGATCATGCACGTCTATTCCTCTCCGGGGTGTGCGCTCCTCCTGCTGGGTGATACGGCCCAGCTCCCACCCGTCGGGCAGACCCTGAGCCCGGCGCTTGACGTGCACCATCTGGAAGGGTATGGGCTGAACGTGTCTCAATATACACTCACGCAAGTTGCCCGGCAGGCGTTGGAGAGCGGCATACTGCTCAATGCGACGTGGCTGCGGCAGCAGATTGTGGAGCATGCGACGCACAGGGCTCCCCGCCTTCAGTTGACGCATCAGACAGACATACAGACCGTTCAGGGAGTGGATGTACAGGAGTTGATACAGGACTCGTACGATTCGGTGGGCATGGAGCAGACGATGATTGTCACGCGCACAAACCGGCGGGCGAGTATGTACAACCGCGGCATCCGTGCGCGCATCTTGTGGCGCGACGATGAAATCTCGACAGGCGACCGCATCATGATTACGCGCAACAATTACTATTGGACGCGCGAGTATGACGGCATTGAGTTTCTGGCCAACGGCGATATCTTTGAGATCACACGCCTTCGCAATGAACGCGAACTGTATGGTTTTCGTTTCGTTGACGCAAGTCTGCTGTCGTTGGACTATGAGTGGGAGATTGATGTGACGCTGCTGCTCGATTCGCTTATGGCTGACACGGCGGAGCAGGTGCGTGAACAGCAGCAGCGTCTGGCCGCAGCCGTAGCCGAAGATTATCCGGAGATTCGCAACCGGCGCGACCTGATGAAAGCCGTGATGGATAATCCGTACTATAACGCACTGCAGTTCAAATTTGCTTATGCTGCCACCTGCCATAAGTCGCAGGGCGGGCAGTGGAAGCATGTGTATGTTGACCCCGGGCTGTTGCAGCCTGAGCAGATTGACATGGACTATTACCGCTGGCTCTATACGGCCCTGACGCGTGCCACAGAGCGCGTCTTCCTGCTCAACATGCCGTCAGACGTGTAGGCCGTTCTTTCCTATCAGCAACAGACATCATGGCAGATAACTATCTGGAAAAACATCAGGCTGAATATGAGAAGCGCAGGAGCGAGTGGCTCTTGCGCAAGAAGTTGGGCAAGCGTGCGGCGCGTGCTGACCGTCGTCCGCAGCGTCCGGACGACGAGGCGCTGTGAGGCTGTCCGCAGCCGGCGGCTTTGGCTTACCGGAATGTGTGTGAGAATCCGATGCTTATCAGTTCTTTGAACTGAAGCCGTGCGCGTTCCTGACTCGTCCGGTTGGTGGTGTTGTCAAATCGCGGGTAGATGCTGACGCGCGTCGACATGAAGCGGTTAATGATAAAGTTGCCTACCACTTCGAGCTCAAACTCTATGGCCTGATAGTTGGTGTACAGATACAGGCGCGTATCCACCTGCAACTCATGCAGGGGCTTCCATGTATGTGTGACATTGACGGAGCTACCCCATTCGCTGAGTGCTTTCCGGTCGCGGTCAATACCGTAGGCCGTCTGGTCGATGTGTGCCGTGTCGTATATCAGCACGCACTTGTATGCCAGTGGCGAGACGACGACGGAGAGATTCTTGCTCGGCTTGTAGTCAATACCGATGCCGGCATTCAGACGGAAGGGGGAGAAGAATGTGGTCTTCAGTGTCGTGGAGTTGATGCCCGACCATGTCCGGAAAAGTTGAGTCTGCAGTTCTATGGTGGCAGCGTAGTTGAGCTTGCCGTTTTTGAGCATCTTCACGCCCAGCTTGCTGCTGACCTTAAACAGGTCTTCGTTGGTGGCAATCTTGTGGATGGTGTCTCCGCTGACGTTGCTGAATCCCATGCGCCATTCGCCTTGGTTGTCCCACTCGATTCCGCCGTGCCTGTACACGATGTTCCCCTTGATGATGCCCAGCACGGCGAGGGTGCTGTTTCCTCCCTTGTACCAGTTTTTTGAGACGTAGTTCTGCGTGAACTGTGCCAGTCCGGTGGCGGTTTTGTACCAGTCGTTCAGCGTCACCTGTGTCTTTCTGATTTTCCGCTGCTTTGCGTTCCATTTTGAGGTCACGAAGTAGTGGTCGTCAAGCTGTGTTTTCTCCATCTGTATGCGCTGTATGCCGGTCGGTGGCAGTGCGGCAGGGGTGGTGGTGTAGAGTTGTGGTGCGTGCCGCGTGATGTAGTTGCGGGCCTCACTGCGTAGCTGCCACACCTGATCTTCGCGCTCGATGCCGGCAAGCCGGTCGGGCTGTTGTGCCGGTTCGTGCAGCCGGAGCCTGTGGCTGACGGTGTCGGTGTTGAGCCGGATGTTGCTGCTTGAGGGGCGTAGTCCGGCCGTGAGGTCACACGGCATGTAGACGAGGAATGAACTGGTCAGGGGGCCGACGGTGCCGTTGCGCTTCAGGGTCTGTGCGATGCGCACGGAGTCGCTCCAGCCGATATGCCGGGTGAGCAGGTCGGTCGTGTCGGTGAGGGCGAGAATCCTGTTGATGGAGTCCTGACGGTGTTTGTTTGCCAGCGCCTGCCGGCGCAGCATCAGGAGCATCAGGCTGTCGGTTGCGTTTTCCTGCGGACGAATGATGAGCTGGTCTGTGCTGATGGTGTCAGGGTGCATCTGTATCTGTGCGCTGCACAGGGCTGACAGAATCGTCAGGGAGCATATCATCATCAGGGTTTTGCGCATGTTGCAGGAAGGTTAGAGCGGGCTGACGCCTTGCTGTTGCAGTCAAATAAGTTGCAATATTACGAAAAAAGTTTGGCTCGCGGCTGAAAAATACTTTCTACATTTGCATCCGTATGAGTAAAGACCAGTTTGTTTTTGCTGCTCAATGCAGCGGTGAGATGCAGTCCTTTGTGCGTCAGTTGCCCGAACGCTTCGGTGCGCTGGGGACGGTTATCTACGACGGCCGGCGCAATCAGTTGCGCGTGATGGACTCGCCGATGGGGCGTGTGGTGGTAAAGCATTTCCGCAAGCCCGGCCCGGTCAACCGTCTGGCCTATACCTTTGTTCGTACAGGCAAGGCCCGCAGGTCTTTTGAATACAGCAGGCGTCTGCTCGACATCGGCGTCGACGTGCCGGCTCCGCTGGCTTTTGTAGAGACGTATCGCGGCGGACTGCTGGCAGACTCGTACTATGTGAGCGAGTGCTTCCCCACGGATATGGAACTGCGCGCCTTTGCCCGCTATGACGGCGCAGATGCGGACGCAATCATGTGCATGACGGCGCAGATACTCTGCAGACTGTATCAGGCAGACATGTTCTATCGCGACTTCACGCCCGGCAATGTGCTGATACACAACACGACGATGCCCGTCCGCGTGGCACTTGTGGATGTGAACCGGATGAGTTTCGGCCCGATAGCCTACCGCAAGGAAGTCTACCAGTTGACGCGTCTGTACATCTCCGACGCCAACCTGACGATGCTTGTGCGTCACTATGCACGCCTGCGTGGTCTGGACGAAGAGCGTTTTCTGGCCGACGTGATGGCGCGTGTGAAGCGCGACTGAACGGCTGCTGCCTCCCTGACAGCGCACCCCTGACAAACGGACTTGCCGGTCCGCCCTGTCAGGGGTGCGCTGTTCTGTCTTTGACGGACAGCCGGAGCTATTCGTCTTCAAGACAGGCGTCGAGTGCCTGCGTGATGGCCTGCTTGTCAAGATGCTGGCCGATGAAGACGAGTTTCTGCATCCGGTCGCCATACTGCTCGTCCCAGTCGTGGCGCAGCTTGGCGTCGCGTTGCAGCATCTGCTCCAGCTCGTCGGCCGGCATGGTCGCAAACCACTGACCGGCATTGCGGAGTGAGACCTGTCTGCCCGCCTGTTCGAAGACGTAGCAGGTGTCGGGCTCGCTTTGAAAATAGCAGATGCCTTTGGCGCGTATCACGCCTTTGGGCCACCGACGGGCCACGAAGTCGTCGAAGAGCGACAGGTTGAGCGGCATCCGGCGGTAGTAGACGAAGGTGCCGATGCCGTATTCTTCGGCCTCACCCTCATCGTGGTG